>DASZFO010000251.1 GCA_035939775.1 Pirellulales bacterium
CCGGCCGCTGGTATAATCCCGGAATCCAGCGCTGGATGAGCCAGGATCCCAGCGGCCTCGGTCCCGACTCCAACCCCTACCGGCCCGTCGGCAACAGCCCGACGAAGTTCATTGATCCGAGCGGGTTAGCGGACGACTGGCCGCCACTCGGATACGGGACAGGTACAATCAGTGTCGGGATCTACCCTGAGGACGACGCGTGGACGCCGGAGGGACGCAAGCAGCACGCCAAGGCCCATCCGAAGGAGCCGCCGATCGCGACCCTGGAACAACTCAAAACGACCGCAGAAACATTCACTTATTCAATCCCGGTTCATCGTGACGCCAAATATCCTCCGCTTCAACAGGCGATCGACCAGATCAGGAAAATTAAAGCCGATAAGCATGTAAACATAACGACCGCGATCATCTGTGATCACAGCGCTCATGCAAATGGCGTCATCTTGCAGCGGCTTATCGATCCAATCGACCCGAAGGACCCGCTCTGGCAAATACTCGCTAACGAGGTGTTGTACATAACGCTTGGCGGATGCAACATCGGAGAGCATCAGCGCGTCATTCACGCGTACGCGGACGGGGCGCAGCGGGAAGTGGGGGCTGCGGAAACCGAAGTGATGTACGGCGATAAGATGTGGGCTCCCAGCGATTCTACCGAAAGTTATCCATGGATCTACGCAAACCCCGGCACGCCGCTGGATCGGCGCTTCCCTCGGTAAACAAGGTCATAAAGCCATTAGCGAGAAGCCAAGTGCTCAACTGGCATTAGGCTTTGCGAATTCCCACGGTAAAGTGCTTTCGTTCTTTGTGTTCCACTTGACGTAATTCCGCAGCGTGCTGAGCCGTTTGGTAATCTGTCTGCCACATACGCGGGCCTCAGTCCGCGCTCAACAATGGACCGGTTCATATGCAAGCGACGAAAACAAAACTCAATGCGTCGTCGACGCGGAAGGCGGGCGTTGTCGCATTACTCGCACTGCTGTTCGCGATCGTCGGAGTCTCGATTCTGATCTTGGGGTTGTGTGCATGCGGACGCAATGCCTCGCTCGATGCCACGAATGGGGGCGCGCGTAAATGCGGCCAGTGCGTTGATCAACTTATCGAACGGCGTGCGCTCGTCGAGTTTGCTGGCGAAGATGACGTGGTCAGCTTCGACGTATCGCAGTCGAAGTTGAAAGACGCCGACCTCGCATGCCTGCGCGATTGCAAGAAGATTAAGCATTTGTTTTTGATCGCGCCGAACATCGACGGTTCTTGCCTCCAATACTTCGCTGACACGCCGACCATCGAAACGCTTCAGATGGGCGGCGCCCCATTGAGGCGCGCGGAAGATCTGCGCTATATCGGGGGGATGAAGAACTTGTGGCAACTGACGCTGAGTGGCAATGTAATCGACGACAAGTGCCTTAGGTTCCTTGACGACTTGCACAAGCTTGTCGCTCTCGAACTCAATGATACGCGCGTGTCCGATTCCGGTATGAAGCACATCGCCGCGCTCAAGCAGCTTGACCGGTTGAAATTAAACGAGACGCTCGTCGGGGATGAAGGTGTCAAAGAGCTAAGTGAACTTCCGAAGCTGACTTCGTTGAATATTCAGTACACGAAGATTTCGGATCGCGCAACGGAGTATTTGGCCCGCATGAAGACTTTGAAGATCCTGAGCCTCTACGGGACGGAGGTTAGCGGTCCGGGGCTTGACGCTGTCGCGCGGCTCCCGAATCTCGAACTCCTGGACCTTAGAAAGACGAAGATTTCCCAGAAGGTTCGATGTGAATTAATGCAGGCCAAGCCCGGTTTGACGGTGTACGGTCCGGAAATGTGGGACTGAGCCGCCGGACAGAGAAGTATGGACAGCTCCAGTAACTGACGCCTGAATCAGAAGGCGTCCGAAAAATGGTTCGCCAGAACGGCACAAAGGTGTCAGGAACCGAATCGCAGTCCCGTTCCGGAAGTCTTTCGCTTTCCGGGAAATCGGCGTCTGAATCGGCGGTGAATGCGTGATTCGGCTAAACCGTCTGGAAATCCAGGTGGCCAACGCTTGCAATCTTACTTGCGAGAGTTGCAGCCACTTCTCGAACAGCGGCCATCGGGGAGTGCTCAGCCTCGCCGAGGCCGAGGCGTGGATGGAGGCGTGGCACTGCCGGCTGCTTCCAGGGGACTTTTGCTTGTTGGGCGGCGAGCCAACGATCAATCCCAAGCTGACCGAGATGGTCTATCTCGCGAAGGAGAAATGGCCGTACTCGCGGCTTCGATTGATCACCAACGGCTTTTTTCTGCACAAGCATCCGAACTTGCCTGCCGCCCTGTCCGAGACGGGCGCCATCCTCTGTCTGACGATCCATCATCGCTCGCCGGAGTATCTGCAGCACGTCGCTGGGATTTCCAAGTTGCTGAACGAGTGGCGAGTCAACTTTCCGTTTCGCATTTACATCGAGGATTCGTTCCGGCGATGGACGCGGCGGTACAAAGGATTTGGCCCGGATGTAACGCCCTTCCACGACAACGCGCCGCGGGCAAGCTGGGAGCATTGCGCCTGCCGTTTCGCCCGGCAGCTCTTTCGCGGCAAGTTGTGGAAGTGCTCGACGATCGCGTATCTTCAATTGCAAAAAGAGGCGCATCCGGAAATCTCTTCGGCGTGGGATCCGTATTTAGCCTACGAGCCTCTCGACCCGTCGTGCAGCGACGCGGAACTGGTCGCGTTTCTGCGCCGCGAGGACGAGGCGATCTGTAATATGTGCCCTGCCAGTCCCGAACGCTTTGCCAAGCCGTCGCCGCTGGTTCCGGTTCAACGGCTGCTTAAGAACTTACGAGAGGATCGCCTGACAAATCCAAGGCACGGCTCCCTCGTGCCCGCCGACTCCCAGGGGGAGATCGAAAGCTGAAAGTCCGCGCCGGGATATGTATGGCCACAATCTTGCTCGTTTGGGAAATGGGGGGCGGGATGGGGCATCTCGTCAAGCTCCAGCCGTTGGCGTTGGAATTGGCACGCCGCGGGCATCGCGTATTTCTCGCGCTCCGCGACTTATCGCGAGCCAAACACCTCTTCCCAGCGGATGACCTTACGTTCTTGCAGGCGCCATACAAGAACGACGCCCGCCACGCGATCGAACCTGCTTTCACGTTCGCTCAGATTCTCCATAACTCCGGTTTCGGCGACCCGGATGAATTGGCTGCACTCGTCGGCGCTTGGCAGTTCATTTATCGCCACGTCGCCCCTGATCTGATCGTCTTCGATCACAGCCCGATGGCGATGCTCGCAGCCCAGACTTGTCGTGCTCGCAAGCTGCTCCTCTGCACCGGCTTCGCCTGCCCCGTAGATGAAGCTCCGCTCCGGAATTTGCGACCTTGGATGAACCCCGATGCCGGCCAACTCCGGACCGACGAGGCGCGTGTGCTTGCGAACATGAACCACGTCTTGGCGACGTTCTCGGGCCTGCTCCTTGACCGAGTTTCCCAGTTGTTCCACCGTGTGGACAGCACCTTTCTGGCAACGCTTCCGGAGTTGGATCATTATCCGGACCGAGTCAACGGCAATTACGTGGGGATTTGGCCCGCAGTGGAATGCACTGCAAAGCGCCCAGAATGGCCTTCGAGCAGCGGTAAGAGAATCTTCGCATATCTCAAGCCCTTCGTCGCGCTGCCCGACTTGCTGCGTTTGTTCGGCAACCTTCCGCATTCGATTCTCGTCCACGGCGACGGACTGAATCGTCAAGTCTGCGCCCGGTTTCAGGCGCCGAATATGCGTTTCGAAGAGCAGCCCTTGAATCTCGCGCAGGTCCGCGAGGATTGCGATCTCGCAATACTGAACGGCGGGCACAGTTCGACTGTGGAAATGCTGCTGGCTCGCAAACCCGTATTCGTGATCCCGCTTTATCTCGAACAGACGTTGACGGGCCACGCCGTGGCCAAACTTGGCGCGGGAATCTGCGAGTCTCCCAAGAATGCGCAACAATTTGCGACCCAATTGCAATCAATGCTCGCCGACGACGGCTACCGCCAAGCCGCCGCAAGCTTCGCGGCCAAATACCGCGACGTCGATCGAACATGCAAACTCCACGCCTTAATCGACCACGCAGAGACTTTAGCGACCCGGCGATAGTGGCGGCGTGTGAGGCGTTCCTCACGGCGGAGCGTGAGGAGCACACTTTCGCTGCTCGCCAGCCACGAGCCGATTCGATCCCAAACCCGCCTCCGGAGAGGGGGACAGTCCCCGGCGGTTTTAGGCCCGAATTTGCTGGGGCCAAATAAAATCAGTCCGGGTGGCCCGCAATGGGCCAGCACCGGACTGTAATCCCCCCTGGGAATATGCGCTGAAGGATGCCCGCCGTGGCTGCTAGCGTGCGGCGCTATTGGTTTCGGTCCCCAGGGTTGATTTTCGCTCGCCTCATTATTCCCGTGCGAAATGATATCGGCCAGCGTTGCCGGTTCTCTTTGGCAATATTTGCCGGTTGCAACGATTCCTGTCGCTGTGGTAAGAATTCCCGCCTTTGGGCTCATCAACCTTGACGATCAGGCCGATTTGGAGGGGAGTGAAAAGGGGGATTCTCTCGGCAAGGAAGCACGACCGTGAACAAGCTCAACGCTTGGCTATCTATCCTGTTTCGTTCGCCTATCTTCTGGGGCGGACTGCTCTCGGCGCTATACTACGGCGGCATTGAATCCGGAGTCGTCAGGAACCCGTTTCTGCTGCGGTTCACGGCGGGACATTTCGTCGAGCACGTCGTGACGATGGTGTTCTTCGTCGGCAGCGCGGCGCTCGTGTTGAAAGGACTTGAAGTTCACGCGCAGCGCCGCGTTCCCGCGGGATCGCTGCTCGGACCGATCCCGTTCGGCGGCCAGACGGTGGACGACGCAGCCCGGCTGGCGGCCGAACTCGATCGCGCCCCGTCGAATCTGCAGCGTGGCTACTTGCTCCGCCGCTTGCGCGACGCGCTCGATCACATCATGCGGAGCGGCAATGCCGATTCGCTGGACACTGAGATCAAGTATCTCTCCGATCTCGATGCGGTTCGCGCCCAGCATGGCTACGCGCTAGTGCGCGTGATCATCTGGTCGATCCCGATCATGGGTCTGTTGGGCACGGTGATCGGCATCACGGGGGCATTTGCGAACTTGGTGTTTCGCGACGGCAAGCTCGACGACGCCTCGCTCCCCCAGGTGCTGGCCGGCTTGAAGGTGGCGTTCGACACGACCGGCATGGCCCTGTCGCTTTGCATGGCGCTGATGTTCGTGCAGTATTTCGTCGACCGGCTCGAATCGCAATTGCTTACGGAGGTCGACGCCCGAACGAACACCGAGTTGAAAGGCCGCTTTCAATCGAGCACGCTGGGGACCGATCCGCAGCTTGGGCCGATCCGGCGGATGGTCGAAGCGGTGCTGAAATCGAACGATCGCCTCGTCACGCGACAGGTCGAGATCTGGCGGCAATCGATGGACGCGGCCGAATCGAAGTTCGGCCAATTGGCCGCGTCGAGTGGCCAGCAATTGGAGTCGGCGCTCGCCGGGGCCTTGGACCAAACCCTCAAGGCGCATGCCGCGGCCGTTGCCGCCGCCGCGCAGAGTCACGCCGCGCAGAACGAGCGGCATTGGGGGCAAGTGCAGCAATCGCTCGTGCAGGCCGCCGAAGCCGCTTCGCGACAGCAGGCCGAATTGGCCAAGCAAGCGGAGATCCTGCTGAAGGTGGTCGAGGCGACCGGCCAGGTCACGCGATTGGAAGATGCGCTCAACCATAATCTCGCGGCACTGGGAGGTTCGCGGAACTTTGAAGAGACGCTCGTCGCCCTGGGGGCCGCGGTGCAGCTCTTGAGCGCTCGGCTCGCCCAAGGAACCGGCGACGTCCGGCCGATCGCGCTGGCCAAACCGAAACGGGTGGAAAAGGCGGCATGAGACGTTCCGCGACGCCGCACAATCCGGGTGTCTCGCTCTTCCCCTTCCTTGCGGTGCTCATCTGCACGATGGGGGTGATGATGCTGCTATTGGTGGTCTGCAACCGGCCGGGCGCCGACGACGACGGCGCGGCAGGCAACGGCTCTTCGCCTTCGGCCGCGACCGAAGCCCTGGTCGCCGCCGCCCGCGACGCACTTTCCGGAAAGATTGCCGACCTCGAAACGGCCCGCAAATCAACCGAAGCCGACCTGACTGACCGGCGCGTCCAATTGAGCGCCGAGGAACAGCGCATCCGCAAACTGTTGGACGATTGGAATTCAATTCAGTCTGCCACGGCGAACCTCGAACAGGTCGAACATGCCAAGGGCGAGGCATTGCATCTGACGGAATCGCAAATCGCGCAGCTTGAGCAAGCTGTCAAGCGTGCTAGAGAACAGGCTGCGCTGGCGGCCGAGCGGGCCCGCAATGCACAGCCGTCGTTTGCGATCGTCCCATACGAAGGACCGAACGGCACTCGCCGCCGTCCGATTTATATCGAATGCGGTCCCGATCGCATTACGTTGCAGCCCGAAGGAGTCGTGCTCACGATCGAGGACTTCGCCGGCCCGGACGGACCTGGAAATCCGCTGGTGACGGTTTTGCGCGGCATTCGCGACTATCTGGCCGCCGGCAGTGCAGCGGGCCACCCGCAAGGCGAGCCGTATCCGCTGCTGATCGTCCGGCCGGATGGGATCGAACTGTTCTATCACGCGCGGCAGGCCATGGCCTCGTGGGCCACCGAGTTCGGCTACGAGTTGATCGAGCAAGATCGCAAGCTTGCCTATCCGCCACCGAATCCGCAATTGGCTCAGATCGAACAGACGGCGCTCGCCGACGCGCGGGCCCGCTACGCCTGGTTCGCCAATACGCGCACCGGACGGAAAGAGGCAACCGGCGCGCGCCCCATGTATCGCGCATCCGTGACCGGCGGCGGAATCGTTCGCGAAGGAGGCGCGTCGCCTGACAGCGAAGGAGGCGTAGCCACGAACGACGCGCCGCCACCGGGCCAGGGATCGGGGGCCGCAGGTCCGAGGTCAGGATTAGGAGGCCCAACGTCAGCGTTCGGAGGTCCATCGTCGGGATTCGGGAACTCTGGCGGTGGTGGCTTCGGCGATCCACGTTTAGCCGCGAGCCAACAGCCGAGCGCGGCGGGCGCGCCGACCACAGCGTTTAGCGGACTCAACGGCGCATATCATTCATCGGGAAGTTCATCTACCGCCGGATTTGGTGGTAGCCCGCCCGGAGCCGGCGACGTCTTCGGGGCCACCGGCACCGCGGGCGGAGCATTCAAGAGCGGACCCGAAGGCAGCACTTTTGCGGGAAGTGGCGATGCCAACGGCTTGCCCAGCGGCAGCCTCTCGCCTGGCGCAAATGGCGCGGCTGGCGCCAGCGCTGCGGGCGGAGCACTTAAGGGCGGACCTGAAGGCGGTATGTTTACAGGATCCAGTGCTGCCAGCGGAGCGCCTGCCGGCAACATTGCACCTCCTGGCTATGTCGCTGGCGGCAATCCCAGCGGAAGCGAGGTCGCCGGCGGCGCGGTGGGAAGCGAAGGCACCGGCGGCGACGGGCATGTTGCCGGGGGTATCGGCGGCAGCGCAAACGGCAGTATCGGTAGCAGCGGCGCTGGGAGCGGCTCGGCAGGAAATGGCGGCGGTTCGGCCGACGGAGGCGACGGCATGTCGGGCGGTGGAGTCAGCATCACGATGAACGATGACCTTCACAACCGACGCGACTCCGATTCGCGGCCCCCCGACCCGCAACCCCGGACGCCGGATGGACCGCACCCCGGTGAGTACGTCGACAGCCAACACTTCACACCGCCGAAACCGAAACCAGACGACGACGATCCGGCCAAGAAGCCGAAGAGCCTCGCGGAAAAGCGCGGCCGCAATTGGAGCTTGCCGGGATCGGCCAAACTCAGCGTGCCCGTATCGCGGCCAATTCACATCGAATGCCGCGGCGATCAATTGGTCATTCTTCCCGACCACGGCAACCCGGAGCCGCAAGCAATTTCGCTCGCGCCGCGCACGGAGGACTCGGTCGACAAGCTCGTCGCCGGCGTTTGGGCGCATACCAAGGGTTGGGGCATCGCGGGCCGGCAGATGTATTGGCGGCCGGTGCTGGTGCTCGAACTTGGCCCCAGCGGCGAAGGCCGGTTCAGCGAGTTGCAGGCCCTGATGGCCAACAGCGGACTCGAAGTGACGCGCAAATGAGAAGATCAGCTCCCGAAACGGTTGAAACCTCCGGCCAAGATTCCTTCGTCGACGTGGTGACGAATCTGGTCGGGATCATGATCGTGCTGGTGATCATCGTCGGCGTGCGCGTGAAACACGTGTGGGTCGATCCGGGCGACGGAAAGCCACGGCCCGCCGGGGCCACTCATGCCGATCCCGACGCTGCGCTCACCTCATTGCAATCCAAGGAGGTCGAAATCGAAGGCGACCTTCACCGTGAAGCTCAGCAAGTTGCATTGGTCGAACAAGAATTGGCCGCCCGGTCGAATGAACGCGAGCAACTCGCCGCTCGGTTGGCCGTCGGCGAGCGCGAGTTGGCCGGCCGCCGTTCGCATCTTGAGTCTGGCTCGCGGACCGACTTCGATCTGCAGCAACAGCTCGCCGCTTTGCAGCGACAACTCGCGGAGAACCAGCAGGAAGTGGTCCGGGCGGAAAACGACCGACCGCCGCCGGTCGAAATGAAGCACTACCTGACGCCGATCAGCCGAACCGTATTCGGCAAAGAGGTGCATTTCCGGCTGTCGCAGGGCCGGATTGCGTATGTGCCCTTGGAGGAGTTGCTCGACGAGGCGAAATCAAGCATTCAAAAGGAATTGGCCGAGACTAGGTCTCCCACCGCGCTGACCGAGCACGAGCAATCGATCGGCCCATACGCCGGCTTCGAGATGCTATACGCGGTGGCGATCAAATCGGCCGGGACGGGGCGGGTGGAATTGGGGTTCCGCGAGATACAGATCGTCCCCGTGGCGGGCGAGCCGGGCGAAACGCTGAGCGACGCCTTGCGGCCGACCTCCGAATTTCGCCGCCGGCTAGCCGAACACGATCCCTCGCAAAGCACCGCGACGATCTGGGTCTATCCCGACGGCTTCGCGGATTTCCGCACGATTCGCGAAGAGCTGTACCGGCTTGGCTTCGCGACGGCCGCCCGGCCGCTCCCGCTGGGGATGAACATAACCGGATCGGATCACGGATCCCACTCGGCCGCGCAATAGCGAAACGCGGACCCTATCCCAATACGTCATCTGGCGCCGCGTCGCTGCCGTGGCTGCGGCCTTGCGTGCGGAGTTGGTTCATCATGAACCGCAGAGCGTGAACGTATTCGCGGATCGCGCCGGAAAAGTCGCGGCGCTGAACGGCCGCTCGACCCTGTTGCGCATAGCCATCGAACTTGGTCCAATCGACGTCCCATTGGCCGTCGCCGGCCGCCTCGCGAAGCTGATCGAGCAGTTGCGACAGGTTGCCCACAATCGCTTCGTTCGGAGCGCAGTCAATAGTGGCGTGAGGCCCGCGGCCCAAGCGAGCGCCAGGAGTCAGGTATTTCGTTTCGTCGGGCGGTGTCATCCGCTGAAGAATGGCGAAGGTTATCAGCCCGACGCCGAGAACCAGGCAAACGATTGCCGGTATGACGCCCCAGCTAAACTGTGGCAAAAAAATCGACGCGAGAATTGCCGCGATCGCGCCCATCCAATACTTCGAGTTGGGTGGCGGCGGACTGTTCGCGGCCGAATTAGTCCCCAGCGCCAGCGGCTCCTGCGGCGAACCGCCCGAGGCCGTGATCGCCGCTCCGGTGACGCGCACGATCAGCGCGGTGATGTTGTCTGGGCCGCCGCGGAGGTTCGCCAGATCGATCAGCACCTGCCCCGCCTCAGCGGGCGAAAGCGCGCTCAACACCGCGCCGATCTCTTCGTCCTTGACCTGGCCGGTCAGCCCGTCGCTGCAGAGTAGAAACGTATCGCCGACTTCGAGCGGGTACGGCCCTTCGAGATCGACTTTGACTTCCTTATGCGGTCCGAGCGAACGGGTGATGATGTTTTTGGGAACGAGATTCGGCGCGGCATCCCTCGGCACCTGCCCGCTGGCGGCCATTTCCCAGACCAGACTGTGGTCGAACGTAAGCTGCTCGATCCGTCCGCCGCGAACGCGATACACGCGGCTATCGCCGACGTGTGCCACGAGTGCCCCCTGCGGCAAAATCAAGAGCACGCTCGCCGTAGTCCCCATGCCGTGGAACTCGGCGTTGGCTTGGCCGCGGCGGTGAATCTGGTCGTTGACTTCGTGGATGCTTTTGCTGATGGCGTCCGGCGGCGGATCATCGCGAAGCTTGTAATAGTTGTGGGGAATGCCGTCGGCGGCCATCTTGCTGGCCAATTCGCCCGCGGCGTGCGCGCCCATGCCATCGGCGACCACGAACACGTGCCCCTTTCGCCGCCAGCTATCGACGTCGCTCGCCATCAACACGGCGAAGGAGTCTTGGTTATTCGCCCTCCGCATCCCGACGTCGGTCATCTCGACGTGCGCGAGACAGTCGCTCCAGTTCAGCGTCTGTTCCATTCTCGACCTTTACGGACATGGCCGGGGCGGGCGGTATTGCTCCGCTTCCGGAAAGGCGGCGGGCTCCCCAAACTTAGCATTTTAGCTCCGTGAAACGGCCGGGAATAGGTGCTAGCAGCGAGTGGATCGCGGCCGATTCGATCTGGCCCGGCATAATCGCTACGACTATACTTCCGCCGCAAATCCGCTCATCTTTGCCAGATCTGGACCGGTCTCCCCTTTTTCGCAGGCATTGGGTGCTCCGAGTGTTCAAGCGCCGTTTCCAGACTCGGTACGGGATCCAAGCTGAGTCGTGCGCCGGCACTGGCCGGGCCCAGAGGGCGCCCCGCTGGCCAGTGCCACACCGACCCTGGCCAGTGCCACTCGGCCGTGCAGCACATCGCTTCCTCCGCTGGGCGTTGGCAGTGGTGCTCATGTCGCTGCTGGCGGTGCAAAGCGGCTGTGTCGAGCGACGATTGACGGTGCGCTCCAACCCACCCGGAGCGCAGCTTTACGTGGACGATTATGAGATCGGCACGACCCCCGTCGCCGTCGATTTCACTTACTATGGCACTCGCAAGATTCGCCTGGTGAAAGACGGCTATGAGACGGCCGTCATCAACCAGCCGATTCCCGCCCCTTGGTATCAATACTTCCCTGTCGATTTCGTCACGGAGAACCTGGTGCCCGGTCACATCCGCGATGAGCGCGTGGTGACGTATCAGATGCAGCCGGCAGTTCAAGTGCCCCCAGACCAGCTTGTCGCTCGGGCCGAAGCGCTGCGTCAAAACGGGCGGCTCGGCGCGGCGGCGAACGCCCAAATCCGCGTCACTCCGCCGCCGGCGACAACGATCCCACCGAATTACAGCGCGCCGCCAAACGCACTCCCCCCCGGCACGTTGCCCGCCCCGAGCGAGCCGGTCCCCTCGCCGGCGCCCGCTCCGCTCGCGCCGCAAAACCCATACGCTCCGCCGAACCAGTTTTCCCCCCAGGGGCAATATCCGCCTCCCGGGTATGCACCGAGTCCGGTTTACGTTCCGGCGCCGTATCCATCCTCGCCGCAGCCGAGTCGGTAATGGGTGCGCTAAGGCCGCCGCAGACGCACCAGTTGGACGAACGATGCACTGCCGCTATTAGCGTAGGCCCGGACGGTCGAGCGAGAGGAAGCCGATGGGCAAATCGCTACGGCCATCGAGCGCCAAATCCGCCAGCGCTTGGCCAAGAACGCACGTGAATTTGAAGCCGTGCCCCGACAAGCCCGCGGCAAAGGCGATCCGCGGGTCACTCGGATGGCGATCGACGATGAAATGCTCATCGGGCGTGAGCGTGTACATGCAAACGGAATGGTGCAAACAGGGGCGTTGCACACCTGGCAAGTGAGCCGTGAGAAACCGCTCGACGCGCTCCTGATCAGCCCGATCCAAATCGCGGCTCACTTCGAGCGGATTGGCGACGGTCTGGCCGCCGGTGTGCTCAGCCACTTTGAGGCCAAAATCGTCGATCTGCGGCACGCCGTAGAAGATTCCCTCGGGCAAGTCGAACAAAAAGGCCGGGCAGCCGCGATCGGCCTGATAGACGGCGTCCGCGGGATACCAATACTGCGGCTTCCGGCGGACGACTAATGGAATCGACAGTTCGCGGAGCAGTTGCGGTGCCCAGGGACCGGCCGAGACAACCAGCCGCGCGGTCATAAAACTTCCGGCACTTGTTGAGATTTCGATCGCGTCGCGACCAGCAGTCCAGCCATGAACCTCAACGCCGCCGCGCAGCTCCGCGCCGAGATTGATCGCCTCTAGGATATGTGCGACGACGCAGGCCTCGACTTCCAAATAGCCAGCACGCCGTTCACACAGACCGGCCCAATCGTCGTTTGTCCGAAAGCCTGGAAAACGTTCGGCAATCTCGCGCGCGGTCAATTCTTCGACTTCGAGTTCGTGCTTCCGCGCGCTTTGGCGAACGCCGGCCAGCACCACCCCGTCCGGCGGGCCGACCTGGAGCAAACCGGTCTCGTGATACAGTGGCCGGCCCCGCCGTTTGCCCAGTTCCTCCCAAAGCTGGTACGCGCGCAACAGCAGCGGCACATAATCGGGATGCTCGTAATACGCCTGGCGAATGATCCGCGTGCGGCCGTGCGAGCTGCCCCGATCGTGCCTCGGCGGGAATCGATCGAGGCCCAGCACGCGCGCCCCGCGCAGCGCCAGATGAAACATCGCGGCACTGCCGACCCCGCCCGCGCCGATGACGATAGCGTCGTACATGGGGGCTCGGGGCTGGGGACTCGTGGCTCGGGAAGCGGTCCGCCTACGGCGAACGCATTTCGACAACGTCGAACGCCGTCATTATGCGCTACTTCCGCTTGCGCGTCCCCCGAGTCCCGAGTCCCTAGCCCCCAGCCCCTGTCGTCTAGCCCCCAGCCCCGATCTTGAACTGTATCGACGACTGGCCGACCTTTTTGGTCTGCGTGTCTTCGACTGTCAGTTGGAGCGTGTAGGTCCCGTCGTTGATCCGCCTGGGGATCCAGATGAAATAGGGGATGAAGAAATCGCGGCGTTGGCTCGCGCAGAGGTCCTCACTCTCCGGGAATTCTTGCTCGGCGATTCGCTCGCCGCGGCCGTCGAGTATCTGGTAGCTGCTCTTAACCGACGTGTGATACCCCTTGTCAGTCGATTCGGCCTTGAGGTTCTCAATTTCGCAGTAGAGCAGGGCCTCGTCGCCGGCCTTGAATTCGTATTTGGCGAATTTCTTGTAAACGCCGAAGCTGGTCACTTCCTTGCAGAAAGCCAGATTGCGGACGACCGGCGTGGCCAGCTCGCCAATCCGCGCGGCGGCGTCGCGCAAGTGAAGCGCTGCCTCAGTCGCCCGCCGCTCGGGATCGGTTACTTTCTCTTCATCGAGATAGGTGACGAGTCCGTAAATCTCTTTGGTCCAAAACTCCTGCTGTCCGGTGGACAAGCCGGCAACGGGCCGAAGGGCATCGTCGCGCCGCCCGGCAGTGAGATAGAGCAGCCGCAATTGCAACTGGCGCGCGACCTCCGCCGTAGCGGACGACGAACCGGCCGATTGCCCTTCCATGGCAAGGATCGCCTTGGTCAATTGAAGCTGCCAGCCCTCTGAGTGTGCTGGCGAATCCGCCGCTTGCTTTGCAGCCGATTTTTCCGCTGCCGTCGAATTCGATTTGCCGCCGGCCACTTGATCGCCGGAGTTGTGATCGCGGGCCTTGAGCGCCGGTCGCAATGGCGGCTCGCCTGGCAAAGCCTCGCCCGACGCGGTGACAACCTTTTCGGGATTACTGTTCGCCGATTTGCGTGCAACCGCACGCGAAGCCGGCTCCGCGGCCGGCGCTGTTCGCACTATCGGGGCCACATCGGTTTCAGATACTTCCGAAACCGCCGCAGCCGCTAGCTCTGCTCCCTGGCCTCCGGCCTCCGGCCTCTGGCCCCTCTCTTTCCTGTACGCAATTGCCGCCCGAAACTGTCGGACAAGCTGCGGCCACATACTCGGATCGGCTTGCTTCAAGTCATCCAACAGCGCCTGTTGGTCGGCCGAACTAAGTGTGCCGAGCGATTGCATCTCGACGGCCAGTGCGGTCAAGTCGCGGTCGGTGGCGCCGCCGTGATCCGAACCGATCGGCGGGAATCCTGAACCCGCGTGTGCGGCGGGGTCCGATGATGTTAGTCCTGGCGCAAAATCGCCTGGAGTCGCGGGCATGAACCCGGCGGCGCCCGCCAAATCGCCCGATTTCGCGGCGACAGCTTGCCCAGCCTTCGAGTTCGCATCCTTCGCTTTGCTTGGCTTCGCCGGCTCCAGATCGACGAAGCCGGTAGTGGCCGACACGAACGGGCTTGCGCAGCCGCCGCAAGGCGCGATAGTTGCCGAGAGCGCGGCGAAAAGCCAATAAGTCGCTAGTGGAGCTACAAATCTGATTTGACGGGTGCCATGGCCACTGCTCTGGGTGGCCATGCGCCGACACAGTCCATGCCCACGCCGAGCCGTGGGCATGGCACCCAAAGTATCAAAACAGCTTGGAAACTCCACTAGGATTGATCGCCTCGTGCGCATGGCGATGAATACCGAGCCAAGAATTGGACTGCGAGAAGAGGGGGCGAATGGTACGAAAAACCACCCACCACCGCAATACCATGCGTGCTAGCACTTGGAACCGACGGCCTCGGCGCTTGAAATCACGCGGACTTCGACGGCGCGAATGACGGCCGCCAAGACGGAACTCAATCGCCAATTCAATCGACGTTGTCGAATCCCAGACACGCCACGGACTCCCGGTGGACGGTGTCCGCTCTTTGTGGCCGCGTCCGCGCCGCTAGTGGAGAATTTGGCAGTTTACTAACTTATGTCGAAGTTCCTTCAGACCCGCTTCCGTAACCTTCGTGCTGGTCAAATCCAGTGTCTGGAGATCCTTTAATCCAACCAGTTCCTTCATTCCCTGGTCCGTCACTTGAGTAGCTCTGAGGTTCAGCGTTTGAAGGTTCGTCAATGCGGCGAGGTCTTTCAGACCCTCATCAGTAACCTGTGTGAGTCTCAGGTTCAAGGTCTGGAGGCTCTTTACCCGGGCGAGTTGCTCTAATCCTAGGTCGTTGACCTGCGTGCCCAAGAGGTCGAGCGACTGGAGGTCTTTCAAATCGGCCAATTCTTTGAGCCCCTCGCCCGATACCTGCGTCCAGCTAAGGTTCAGCGTCTGAAGGTTCGTCAACCCGGAGAGTTCCTTCAACCCCGCGTCGGTCACTTCCGTTTCACTGACGACCAATGTCCGGAGCCTCTTCAACCCAGCGAGTCCCTTCAGCCCCGCATCGGTAAGTTTGGTGTCAGCAAGATAGATGGTACTAAGGCTCTTTAGCGATGCAAGCTTCTTCAATCCTCCATCGGTCACTTTCGTGCTGGCTAGAACCAGCGTCTGGAGACTCGTAATCTCGGCCAGACCGTCCAGCCCAGCATCGGTCGCTTGCGAACCGTAGAGATCGAGCGATTGGAGGTTGTGCAGCCCGGCCAACTGCTTTAGCCCTGTGCCCGTCACCTTCGTATATAAGAGGCTCAGAACTCGGAGGCGCTTCAGTCCGGCCAGTTCCTTCAATCCCGCGTCCGTCACGTTCGTGTAGCTGAGATCCAGCGTCTGGAGGCTTTGCAGTCCAGCCAGTTCCTTCAGCCCTGCGTCCGAAGTTAGCGTGAAGCCGAGGTTCAGTGTTTGGAGGCCTTTGAGCGCAGCCAACTCACTCAGATCGGTATCTACCACTGTCGCGGCACCGAGGTTGAGCACCTTCAGGCTTTTCAATCTCGCAAGCTCCTTGAGCCCCGCGGTCGTCAAATGCGCGTCACTGACGATCAGAATTTGGAGACTCCTCGACTGAGCCAATTCCTTCAGTCCCGAATCGGTCACGCCCGTGCTGCTCAGGATTAACGTGTTGAGACCCGTCATTCCGGCTAGTTCCTTCAATGCCTCGTCGTTCATCCGAGTGCCGTGGAGATTTAATCCAAATGCTCGCATTGGTTGCGGCAGGCGGCTCACGATGGCAGGTTTCCACTCACGAAACTGAAACGCCGGAATTTCGCCATCAACTCCCGCTGGATCCTGGTAATAGTGCAATGTTCCATAGTCATCTAAGCTCATCCAACCGACCTCAGCTCCTGCCTGTTGCCATGCTTTGGCCATATCCTCAGGCAGCAGTTGTGATCGCTTTTCCGCACGTTTGTTGGCATCGAGCGATTTGCTCGTCGAACTAGCGACCGGTTCGACTGCATTACCCGTGCCCTCAGCAAATAGCAGTGCGCAAACGAACGCGGCGGTTAATTGAATGCGCACGAAATCGCTCCTTGAACGAGGACAGAACTGCCAAGAAGATTGTAGCCGCGAGCAACTGAAAATGCAGTACAGCTCGGTGGATCAGTGTATTCTGTGCGCTCCATCGATGCTTTGCAGCAGCTAGCAGCAATGCTAGAATCAATTTACGCACCAACGCCCCGCCAATGCCATCGTTATGAGCATCGACACGTTTGAAATCGGCGCGATCCCGGAGGCTTGGACTCGCCGGCATCTATTGGACGTCGAAAGCCTTTCGGCCGAGGAGATCAACGTCGTCCTCGATACGGCCGTGATGCTTAAGGAGGCCACGGCCGGCTGCCAGCAGAAATTGCCGCTGCTGGCCGGCAAGACGATCGCCAACCTGTTTTTCGAGAACTCGACCCGCACCCGCACCAGCTTCTCGCTCGCCGCCCGGCGGCTGGGCGGCGATACGGTCGATTTCTCCGCCTCCGGCTCCAGCTTGTCTAAGGGAGAAACGTTCATCGACACGGGACGGAACATCGAAGCAATGGGGGTCGATGTCGTCGTCGTCCGCCATCAAACGCCCGGCACGCCGCAACTGCTCGCCCAGAATCTCGGCTGCTCGGTGATCAACGCCGGCGACGGCCCGCACGAACATCCGACGCAAGGACTGCTCGACATCCTTTCGATTCGTCAGCGCCGCGGACACATCGACGGGCTGACGGTCGCCTTGGTCGGCGACATCGCTCACAGCCGCACGGCGAGATCGAACATCTGGGGTTTGAAGAAGCTCGGCGCTCATGTGATCGTATGCGGCCCGGCGACGCTCGTCTCACGCCGCTGGGAAGAACTTGGCGTCGCGGTCTCGCATTCGCTCGACGAGATTCTCCCTCGCTGCGACGTGCTCAATTTGCTGCGGATACAATTCGAGCGGCAATACACTCGGCCATTCCCTTCAGTGCGCGAATATGCGTTGCTCTACGCCATGAACCGCGAGCGGCTCGCGCGGGCGAAGAGCGACTTGTTGGTCATGGCGCCGGGGCCGATCAATCGCGGCGTAGAGATCACCCCGGACGTGGCCGACGGCCCGCATTCGCTGATCCTCGAGCAAGTGGCCAACGGCCTAGCCGTCCGCATGGCCGTGCTCTGGCTTGTGACCGGGGCGACAGAGTGACTTCGCGTCGCTGGCTAATCAATTGCCATTGCCGGAAAGGTATTTTGTTATATAATTAAATCGCCATTCGAGCCGAGCCTCAATGGAATTTCGCTGGAACGAATGGAACATCGAACACATCGCCGAGCACGGCGTTGATCCGATTGAAGCCGAGACCGTGGTTCGAAACGCAAAGCGCCCATATCCGTTGCGAAAAGATGAAGACAAGTGGCTGGTTCGAGGTCGCGGACGCGGCGGGCGCCCGGTCCAAGTCGTTTTTGTTATCGATGAGGACAAGGCGGTGTTCGTGATTCATGCCCGTTCGATGGATAAAAGAAAGGAGAAACGGCGATTTCGTCGTGGAAAATGATCAAAAAAGCGGCAATTCGCGCGAAACCCTACACCGAAATGAACGCCAAGGAATTGGCCGAGGCCACGACGGAGTTTGACGAAGGCGGGGTTCCCGTAGGGTTCAAACCGCTCGACGCCGCCGGTCGCGCCATTTGGGAAAGTGTGAAGCGCAAACGCGGGCGTCCCGTGATTGGCAAAGGGGTTCAAGTGATTTCAGTGAGTTTGGAGAAGCAGTTGTTGGAAAAGGCCAACCGTCTCGCAAAAAAATTGAGAATATCGCGTGCCCGGCTCATCGCGCGCGGGTTGGAATCGGTGTTGGCTGAGGAACGAGGCAAGTGATGCCATCAATCCTCATCAAAGACGGCCGAGTCATTGATCCGAGCCAGAAGATGAATCGGGTCACGAACCTGCTAATTCGCGACGGGCGGATCGCTGGCTACGACGTGCCGCCGAACGGGCAGGATGCGATCATCGACGCCGCGGGCAAGATCGTTTCGCCCGGCCTGATCGACATGCACGTCCATCTCCGCGAACCGGGGCGCGAGGAGGATGAGACGATCGCCACGGGCACTGCCGCGGCGCTCGCCGGCGGGTTTACGAGCATCGCCTGCATCCCGAACACCGAGCCGCCGATCGACACACAGGGGACCGTCGAGTTCATCCTTCATCAGGCCGCCCGGGCCGATAATTGCAACGTGTTCGTCGTCGCTTGCGTCAGCAAGGGGCGCGAAGGGAAGGAATTGGCAGAGATCGGGCAGCTCGTGCGGGCCGGGGCGGTAGCCTTCAGCGACGACGGCGCGCCGGTTTACGATTCGGAATTGATGCGCCGGGCGTTCGAATACTGCCGGATGTTCGACAAGCCCGTGCTGAACCATGCCGAGGTCCGCGAGCTGACCCAAGGGGGCGTGATGCACGAGGGGCTGGTGTCGCTCGTGCTCGGTTTGGCCGGCATGCCGGCGGCCGCCGAAGACGCGATGACGGCCCGCGACATCGCCTTGGCAGATTTCACCGGCGGCCGAATCCACATCATGCACGTCTCGAGCGCCGGCAGCGTCGAGCTGATTCGCCGGGCGAAGTCGCGCGGGATTCGCATCACGACCGAAGTCTGCCCTCACCATTTCTCGCTCACCGACGAATCGCTGCGCACGTTCGATTCGAATTTCAAGATGAGCCCGCCGCTCCGCGCCCGCCGCGACGTGGAAACCTGCATCGCCGGTCTGGCGGACGGCACGATCGACTGCATCGCCACCGACCACGCCCCGCACGCCCGCGAGAAAAAGATGCGCGAGCTGGATCAAGCCCCGTTCGGCATCGTCGGGCTGGAAACGGCGCTCGGGCTGGTTGTCACCAAGCTGATCGAGCCGGGACATCTCGACTGGCCCGCGGCCCTGGCCAAGATGACGATCAACCCGGCTCGCATTCTCGGAATCAACAAGGGCACTCTCGCCATCGGCGCCGACGCCGACGTCACGATCATCGACCCCGACGCCCGCTGGCACGTTGATCCCGACAAATTCCGCTCGAAAAGCGTCAACACGCCGTTCGCCGGCTGGCAATTGCGCGGACGGGCCGAGATCGTGATCGTCGGGGGAAAGGTTAAGTTCGAGGCGCGGGATGCAAATCGTTGAGGCGCGCCACGGATTGAAGCCTTTCAATCCGCCGGGGCCTAAGGGGCGGCCGGTGGTTGGCAATCTGATCGAGTTTCGCCGCGACAAGCTGGCGTTTTTTACGCGCTGCGCCCGCGATTATGGCGATCTGGCCCGATTTCATATCGGCTCGCGGCCGGTCGTGCTGCTCAGCGATCCGGCGATGATCGAGCAGGTGCTCGCCATGCAGCAACGGAATTTCGTCAAGCATTTCGTGCTGAGCTTGCTTCGCCCGGTGCTCGGTGAGGGCTTGGTCACCAGCGACGGCGAGTTTTGGCTGCGGCAGCGGCGGCTGATTCAGCCCGCCTTTCAGAGATCGCTTATCGAGACCTACGCGGGCACGATGGTCTCGCTCACGGAACGGATGCTGGCCGAGTGGCAAGCCGGCGACGAGCGCGACCTGCACGCCGAGATGATGCACCTGACGCTCGGCATTACCGCCAAGGCACTTTTGGACGCCGACGTGAGCGGGAGCGAGTTCCATTGCGTCGCGCACGCGCTCGAATTGCTGATGCGCGATTTCGTTTACCGTTTTGAGGGGATCGTCAAGATTCCGCTCTGGATGCCGACGCTCTGGAACTGGCGGGTCAAGCACCAGATTCGCAAATTGGACCGTGTAATTTACGGGATCATCGACCGCCGCCGCCGCGGCCCGCTCGATGGCGACGACCTGCTGACCGGTCTGATGCAAGCCCGCGACGCCGGCGCGGAACAGCCCGGCGGTCGAGGCGCGATGACCAACCGGCAGTTGCGCGACGAAGTGATGACGCTGTTCCTCGCCGGGCACGAGACGACCGCCAACGCCATGTCTTGGACGGGTTTGCTGTTGGCGCAGCATCCGGAAGTCGAGGCCCGCTTGCAGGCGGAATTGCAAACGGTGCTGAACGGCCGCTCGCCGACCGCCGCCGACGTGCCGCGGCTTGTGTACACCGAACAGGTCATCACCGAGTCGATGCGCGTCTATCCGCCGGTCTACGCGGTGGGCCGGCGGTCGATCCGGCCCTGCGAGATCGGCGGCTTCGACGTGCCGGAAGGAACGACGTTTCTGATGAGCCAATGGGTGCTGCACCACGATCCGCGTTATTTCGATTCGCCACTCGAATTCCGGCCCGAGCGCTGGGCCGACGGGTTGGGCAAGCGGATTCCAAAATTCGCGTATTTTCCTTTCGGCGGCGGGCCGCGGCTGTGTGTCGGCAATTCGTTCGCGATGCTCGAAGCGGTGCTGATCCTGGCCACGATGGCGCAGAGATTTCGCTTCGAACTCGTGCCGGGACAGCGGATCGTCCCCTGGGCCACCGTGACGCTCCGGCCGAAACACGGCATCCGCGTCGTCTGCCGACCTGTCGAGAGCGCGAAGCCGGCGCTCTCGTCGGGCGAGCCCCAGCCAAAATAGCAGACATACTGCGTGTGCCGTCCGCTGTTTCTCGTTACCACGATACTTTCTGCGTCCGCCGTTTTCGGTTACGGCACACGGAGTGTGCCTACTACATTATCCGAGCGGAATCGTCGCCGGATCGAAGAGTAGCGGGAAGAACTGCCCGCCGAGTGGTTGCCCCGCGGGGACGGCCGGAACGCCGGCGAGCAACGGCTCGTCGCTGGCCGACTTCACGCCGTCGCGGACGCAGTTGATGACGAAAGCTCGCCGCGGCCGGTCCGTGCGGTTTTCGTGGCTGCCGTGGACCATCAGCGGATGATGGAAAGAGCACTCGCCCGCTTTGAGTTCGATCGCCACGGGGTTCTGAAATTGCCGCCACTGCTCGTCGTCGAGCACGGCGCGGATCGCCTCCATGTCGCCGGCCAGGCCGGTGATCGGCAATAGCGGCCAGCGATGGCTCCCCGGCACGTAATGCACGCAGCCGTTGTCGCGCGTACTTTCGTCCAGGCCGACCCAGCAGGTGAGATGGGCCATCGGCTGCGTGCGCGTCCAGTACGAATAATCCTGATGCCAGGCCACGAGGCCGCCATGGTTGGGCGGCTTGCAGAACAATTGATCGTGCCAGAATCGCACCGCCCCGCCGAGCAATTGGCTGGCTGCCATCGTGAAGCCCGGCGCCCAGAGCACATCGTGAAAGCCGGGCGTGATCCGCCACGCGCCGAGGGCATGAAAGAGAACTTTCGACGGGTCGATCGATTCGTTGGAGTGGAACTCGTAGAACAGCTCGTGCCCCGGATGCTTGGGATCGAGCAAGCCGCTCAATTCCTCGCGAAGAATCTCGATCTGTCGATCGTCGAGGATGCGAATCCCCTTGAGATAGCCGTTCTCGTGGTAAAACGCGACCTGCTCGTCGCTCAGCCGATAGGGCGCCCATTCAGCGGTCGTGCGCGGGAGGCGGAAAAGCGCTCGCAGCGGCAGGCTGGCGTTCGAGAGATCGTTAGCGACCATCGCGTTGCACCGGTCGTGGTTCGATTCGACGGTGATATTCAGCAGAAACCATTCACAATCGGTCGCTTTTCTTTGCACCGATCCCAAGAGCTATCACCAAGCCGATCAGTCCGAGAGCGCCGCAGACCACGGCTGCGGCCAATTCTGTCGCGAACATTGTTCCATTGTGAGTATTCATATCGCGGCTCGCTCCCACTACCGCCGCCGCTATCCAAAGAAACAAGAGCCCGCAGCAAATCCTTCGCACCATGTTGTTCCTCCGCAATACGTTCAAATGCTTGCCGGTCTCGATCGTAGAAAATGGACATTGCAGGAAGTGTCCGTTATTATTGCGACAACATTGCCCAACCGGCAACAGTTTCGCAGTAATTGTGAGGTTTAACGTAGGAAAGGCAATCGCAATGCGAGCGCTTGTCACCGGAGCGACTGGTTTTGTTGGCCAGCGGCTGTTGGAGCGGCTGGAACGGCCGGTCGTACTTAGCCGCGATCCGGATCGGGCGATGAAGGCGCTCGGGCGGTTGCACGTCGCGGCAGCTCGCTGGGATCCGATGGTCGGGCCGCCGCCGGCGCAAGTCTTCGACGGCATCGATGTCATCTTTCATTTGGCCGGCGAGCCGATCGCTGGAGGGCGATGGACGAAGGCCCGCAAGCAGCGGATTTGCGATAGCCGCGTGGTCGGCACGAAGCATCTGGTCGACGGGCTGGCGAATCTCCAACGCCGCCCGCCGGTGTTGATTTCCTCCTCGGCCGTCGGCTACTACGGCTCGCGCGGCGATGAAACGCTCACGGAATCCTCCGCGCCGGGAGACGATTTTCTGGCGGACGTTTGCATTGCCTGGGAAAAGGCGGCGCGGGAGGCGGAGCGGCTCGGCATTCGCGTCGTGCTCAGCCGAACCGGCGTGGTGCTTGGCCGAGGTGCAGCGCTCGAGAAGATGCTCGTGCCATTCAAGCTCGGGCTGGGCGGCCGGCTGGGGAGCGGCAAGCAATGGATGCCCTGGATTCATCTCGACGATCTCGTCGGCCTGCTGCTATTCACCGCGGAGCGGGAAGCGATCCGCGGGCCGATGAACTCCGTCGCACCCACGCCGATCACGAATCGCGAATTCACTCGGTCCATGGCGCGGGCGGTGCATCGCCCGGCCTTCCTGCCGGCGCCGTATTTCGGCATGCGACTGCTGTTCGGCGAGTTCGCATCGATCCTGTTCGCGTCGCAGCGAGTGATCCCCGAGGTCGCTCAGCAGCAGGGCTACAAGTTTCAATATCCCGAACTCGACGCGGCGCTAGCTGAAATTCTCCATCCGCCTGCGGCCGTAGCGTAGGTTGTACGTCAATGCCGACGCTGGCAGCGTCGGGCACTCGGAGGCGACCGAAGATTGCTAGTGCCCGCGGGCCGTTAGCCACAGGTCAATCGACATGATGACCACTTCGGCCACGAGCAGGACGATGATCCAGAATTCGAGGCGGAATTCGCGGTGAAAGTAGCTGAACTCGGAGAGCCGATCGTTGGCCAGCTCGTAGAGGTCTTCGCAGACTTCGATCCGGTCGTCGAGCCAGCCGAGGCGGTCGATCACTTCGGCCTGCATCGCCAGCTCGCTCGCCAGCCGCCGGGCCGGGCCGAGGAGTGAGATTGAGGCCTTTTCCAGGCACGGCTCGAGCCGCGCGAATCGCATCCGCCGCCGCGTCACTTGGAGCGTCATTTCATCAACGTGCGCGCGGCGCTCGAGCGCCTTGCCGTCGACGCTATGCGTGAGGTAGGCGTCGACTTCGGCCGTGTCCCAGTCGGCCTCCATTTCGCGCTCGAGCTTGCGCAGCTCTCCTTCATAAAACGAAAACTCGATCAGGCCCGGAAGCACTTCCTGCAGCCGTTCGAGCGGGCCGATCAACAAGGCTTGCCCTGGCCGCCAAAGAATCCGCTCGCTGCGGAGCATGATTTCGGCGGTGGGCTGGCCGGCGGAAAAGCCGCCGCGATGCATCCAATCCTCGGCCCGCTTCTGCAATTCCAGCGGCGAGGCCAAGCCGGCCGGGACCAGCGCCAGCCGCAATTGGTCTTCCGCGGGTTCAGGCGCGACGGGAAGCGCCAGCAATTCTTCGACCGAGAGCGATTCGGCGACGGCAAACCGCGGATACGGATGCGCGAAAGACGAGAGCGGCACCGCTCCGCCGGGAACTTGCTTCAGGAAGCGAATCCGCAGCGCGCTCGGCCCGTCCGCCGCGACATTCGAGCGAGTTTCTGTCATCCCGCGACCGGCCTGATCGGGAATTCCATCGTCGCCGGCTCGATGTCTTCAATTTCGGGAGGTGCGACGAAGGGGATATTGTCTTCGAGGATCGGGCCTGGGAGTGACAACAGGAACCGCGTCTCTTTGCATAGGCTGAAGCAACCGCGGAGGAAGTCGCCCGTGAGATGATCGGGCCATTGGCTGCCGATCTTGGCCTCGATCGCGCGGTCGATCTCGTCGGCCGTCCAGTGTTGCGGTGAGAACCAATCGCTGGCCACGATAAAACCCCAGCAGGAGAGGAACGAAGGCACGTGGACGCGATAACTGTGGACTTCGGGGAACACCGTGCGGAGCGTGCGAGCCAAGGCGGCGTGGGCCTTGTCGTCGAGAAACGAAAACTCGAGGGCCTGCACGACGACGATCCCGCCGGGCCGCAGCCGACGATGCAGCAATTCATAAAACTGCCGCGTATAGAGAGCCTGAGCAGGGCCGTTGTCGAGCATGTCGACCACGTCGATGATCACGACGTCGTAGCGCGAATCGGCATCGGCGACGAACTTGCGGCCGTCGTCGAACACCAGCCGCACCCGCGGATCGTCGAAGGCCCCCATGTGCCAACCCGTCAGGTGCTCGCGGCAAAGCTCGACGACCTCGCGATCGAGATCGACCATCGTCGCCGACTTGACCGAGGCGTGCACGAGCACCTCGCGGAGCGTGGCCCCTTCGCCGCCGCCGATGATCAGCACGTCGCGCGGATCGGGATGACGGAGCATCGCCGGTTGCACGAGCAGTTCGTGGTAAACAGCCTCGTCGTCTTCGCTGCTTTGGATCGCCCCATCGAGCATCAAGGCGCGGCCGTAGTTGAACGTATCGGCGATGAGCACATTCTGAAAGGCCGTCCTGCCATGGTAGATCACCCGCTGGAGACGATAGGTGAAGGTGTCGAAGTCGTCGGAATCTTCGATGAACTCAAGCGCACCGTCGCCGACCGTGGCCGGATCGATCGATTCGACGTAATACCGATCCGGCGGCAGGAGCGGCAGCGGATATGGTCGCTCGACGAGCGGCCGCGCGGCCGTCGCGGCAGCGCCGTTGGATTGCATGGGTGAGCTTGACGAAGACATTCCGTTCATTCCAAACGTGTGGCCTTTGGCGACGAAAAGAGTCGAAGATTCCCCCGCTTTCGCCCACCGCAAAGTTGTAGCCGAATAGAAAACATAACCCCCCCGATCCAAATGTGCCAGTCCCGGCGCCGCGCCGCGCAATCGCTCTCGTTCCGAGGCTCTGCCTCGAATCGCACTGCTCGGCAGGCTCTGCCTGCCACGCAGCGGCAATCGGCGCCGCGCACAGAGGATTGCGAGGCGGAGCCTCGGCTGGTAGCGTGTTCCCAGGCAGAGCCTGGGAACAAGAAATAAGCAGCGTGCCCGTTTAAGCCGCGGCGTCGGCAGAGCCGTGAGATTCGTCGATCATCTCCTCGTGGCGGCGGATGATTCGGCGAGAGTGCTTCTTCGGCCGCAGAAACTTCCGCAGTGTCGCGTCGAACGCCTCGACGTTGCACGTGTTGCCGCAGGTGAAGATATCGACGAAGCAGGATTCGTGCTCGGGATACGTATGGATGCTGGCGTGGCTTTCCGAAAGCACGGCCACGGCGGTCATCCCGTTCGGCGGAAAGGTGTGCTCGACCGCGTGCAGCAGCGTCGCGCCGGATGCCCGCACTGCGGCGTGAAAGGCGGCAGTCAAGCCCACGATGTCACGGATCGCGGTCGGATCGCAGGCGGAATAGCTCGCCAGCAGATGCCGGCCGTCGAACTCAAACTCGCGGTCCGTTTCCGTATCGTCTGGATCGGATTCATCCTCGACGGCCGGGGAGGGGGACAGCGCCTTCGTCGGGCGGCCCAGTTGGTTGCGGCGGTTTTTGCCCGAGCCGCTGCTCCGCGCGGCAGAAACGTGCAACATACCCAGCGCGGCAACGGAGCCAGCCAGCGCGATCGACAAAGTTTGCAGCCAGATTGAAACCACGATCCGTGCTACCTGAGTCCCTAGTGTGGCGGAGACGCCGAAAACCGGCGGTGGCGGTCGCTCGACCACGCACTCCGCGGCCAGTCCTTTGGCCTGAGCCCTGCCGCTCGGCCGATCGAATTTAGGAAGGAGTCTGGGGCAAGGCCATTATTTCACACGTCCCACACGAAATGTTCAAGGGGAATTCCGCATCCATTTGGGGTAATTCCCAAGAGTTCAACCCCGACGCAGTCCATTCGGCCCGATTTTGCGACCAAATATCGGCCATGTCGGCTAACATCTTTATCGGCGTTTCTGCCGTCGTGCCAATAGGTTAGGAATTCCACTCAGAGAGAATGCGAAGATTGGGAAAGATGCGTTCAGATGTAATACATCTGGTCGGCCGTTTCCTTCGCCTTCTCGGCCAGATCGGCGAATGTGATCGAACGCAGCATCTCTTGCTCGCGGGCGGTGACATCGCGCCAGGTTCGGGAGAGCACTACCGCGGTCGGAGAGCGCGCGGCGAGGGTGGAATCGCCGTTTTCCTTCCCTTCGATCACATTCATTACCTCGCCAAGCGTGATCTTGGCCGGCGGCTTGATAAGCTGATAGCCCCCCGAAGCGCCTCGCGTGCTCGCCACGTATCCAGCCCCCTTGAGCTGCAACAGAATCTGCACCAGGAATCGGGCTGGAATGCCATGCTCGTCGGCAATGTCACGAATCCGCACGGGCTCCTTCGTCTCATAGCGACGGGCCAATTCAAGCACTGCGATACAGGCGTATTCAGTCTTGGCGGAGAGCTTCATTCGGAGGTATGCAGTCCGCATTCGGTCTTGGCGGTGCCACTCCAGCGGCCGGCGCGCTCGTCTTCGCCGAACATCACCGCCCGCGTGCAGGGCCAACAGCCGATGCTCGTGTAGCCTTGATCGTGCAGCGGGTTATACGGGATGTTTTTCTCGACGATCAACCCCCAAACGTCTTTCTTGGTCCAATTCGCAAGCGGGCTGATTTTGACGAGCCCGAATTTCTTGTCCCAGCCGACGATCGGCGCTCGGGCCCGGTCGGAACTTTGGTCCCGCCGAATGCCGCTCATCCAGGCGTCGAAACCGACCGCCGCGCGGCGGAGCACTGTCACTTTGCGATCGAAGCAGCACTGGTCGGGGTTGGTCTTGTAGAGCGGCCCGCCGTGGCTTGCCTCATATTGCTCGATCGTCGTTGCGGCCCGCTTTAACTCGACCTCGATTCCGTAGCGCCTGGCGATTTCGTCGCGAAGGGCAAGCGTTTCCTTGAATTGGTAGCCTGTGTCTAGATTGAACACGTGGGTTCGCGGCTCGACGAGCGACAGGAAATACAGGATCACGCACCCCTCGGGACCGAAGGCCGTGGCCATTGTCAGCTTGGGATAGTACGTCGCCACCGCCCAGCGGATGATTTCCTCGGGCGTAGCCGTCTCGAGCTTCGCGCTCGCCTCGCGCAATTGCTCAAGCACTTCCGGGGCCGGCATCGGGGGCGCGCTGGCCGCCGGCACTCCGTTGTTGGCCTCGAGCGAAGCGACCGGCGAGATGGGCGACGTCGGTCCAATGGACGTTGACATTCCTTATCGCCTCACACATAGAAATCCCGGTTTCTCGGTCGAATCATACGAATGTTGCTTATCAAAGTCAACTATAATGAGTTCTTCAGTCTGTATCGGCTTGGAACTGGCCACGGGTTGAACGAGGATGGATATACTGGCGACATGACCACTGAAGTCTTTCTCGCCGTTGATATGGGCGCCTCTAGCGGGCGGCATGTCGCGGGGCTTTTCGATGGCGACCGACTCACGCTCGAAGAGGTGCATCGGTTTGAGAATGGACCGGTCGCCGTCGCAGGTCGACTGTATTGGGATTTGCTGCGGCAATGGGAGAACATCCAGCAAGGCTTGCGCGCGGCGGCGACGAACTATGGTGATCGCATCCGCAGCGTGGGCGTCGATACGTGGGGAGTCGATTTCGGCTTGCTCGGCCGCGGCGATGAACTGCTCGGCAATCCGTATCATTATCGCGACTACCGCACTGAAGGGATGCTCGAACGGGCAATGGCGATCGTGCCGCGCGAGCAGATCTTCGCCCAATCCGGACTGCAATTCATGCGGTTCAACACGCTCTATCAATTGCTGGCAATGCGGCTGGTTAAATCGCCGTTGCTCGATGCGGCCGAATCGCTGTTGATGATGCCCGATCTGTTCCATTGGCTGCTGACTGGGATGAAGGCGAACGAATTCACCGATGCCACGACGACGCAGTTCTTCGATCCGCGCCGCAAGGCTTGGGCGACCGATCTGCTGGAGCGCTTCGATTTGCCGACGCGGATCCTCGGCGAAGTGATACAGCCAGGCACGATGCTCGGCCCACTGCTGCCGGCCGTGGCCGAGGCGACCGGTTTGACGGGCGTGAACGTGGTGGTGCCGGGCACGCACGATACGGCCAGCGCCGTGATGGCGGTCCCGGCGGCGAGCCGGCCGGGCGCGCGCCCCGATTGGTGCTACATCAGCTCCGGGACGTTGTCGCTGATGGGAGTTGAAACTGCCGAGCCGATCGTGAGCGAAAAATGCCTCGCCTTGAATTTCACCAACGAAGGGGGCGTCGGCGGAACGACGCGCGTGCTGAAGAACATCTGCGGGCTGTGGATGGTGCAGGAATGCCGGCGGCGTTGGAACCAAGGGGGCGTAAGCTACTCGTGGGACCATCTGACGCGCGAGGCCGCCGAGGCCCCGCCGCTCGTGTCGTTGCTTGATGTCGATCACGATAGCTTCGCCGCGCCGCGCGACATGCCGGAGGCGATCCGGTCGTATTGCTGCCGCACCCGTCAGCCGGTTCCGGAAGGGATCGGGGCGGTGATTCGCTGCGCCGTGGAAAGCCTTGCGCTTAAATACCGGCAGGTCCTGGCGTCGCTCGAGGAGCTTGTCGGCGGCCGGATCGAGACAATCCACATCGTCGGCGGCGGAACGCGGAACCGGCAGCTCTGCCAGATGGCGGCTGATGCTTGCCGACGCCGCGTCGTCGCGGGGCCGATCGAGGCCACCGCGATCGGCAATGTGATGATGCAAGCCATGACCGCCGGGGCGGTTCGGTCGATCGAGGAAGCCCGCGAAGTCGTTCGCCGCAGCTTTTCAGTCGAGGAATTTGTCTCCCAGAACCCCGATGCCTGGGACGCCGCGCATGAGCGGTATTTTGCATTGGCCCGCGGTTGAGTGGCCGAACCGCGCGGACATGATTTCGGCCACGAGCAATCGTGCTTTATGCCGAATGGCGGAAATCGTTAGAATCAATGGATTTTATCGGCATCCAATGTGAATTAGAATAGCGATGCTGCCGCAGACAGATTCGCCGACGGCCCGAACCGGCTTAGAGCCAGCAGATCGATGTCCTCGACAACCTACGAGACGCCCGAACTGCGCGAGCCGCCGCGGGTCAAAGCGAATCAAGTGTTGCTAGTTGCAAACGGCGACCTGCGGCCGGCCGCCAACGAGCGCTGCTGGCTCGCTCAGGCGGAAATGGAGCATTCGCTGGGCCGCGTCGTTGACGAATTGGGATTCGAGTTGGTGCGGGCTCATCCTTACAAGCCCGACGAGAAGCACGGCTTCATCGGTTCGCAAAAGGAAGGAATGCGCGTTTTTGCCGAGATTGATCCACAGGCCCGGCTGATTGTGGCCGAGGCGGTCTGGCAATACTCGCATCATCTGCTGCATGGACTGATTTCGCACAAGGGCCCGATCCTCACCGTGGCCAACTGGTCCGGCACCTGGCCGGGGTTGGTCGGAATGCTGAATCTAAACGGCTCGCTGACCAAAGCCGGAGTGAATTACTCGACGCTGTGGAGCGAGGATTTTTCCGATCCGGCGTTCGTCAAGCAGCTTCAGAAGTGGCTCGAAAAAGGGAGCGTCCGCCACAAGTCGGAGCATGTGATTGCCCTGGGCGACGCAAAGCTGCCGAAGGCCGAGCGGCGGTTGGGCGAGGCGCTCGCCGAGCAATTGCTCCGCGAGAAGGCCATCCTCGGCGTCTTCGACGAAGGCTGCATGGGGATGTTCAACGCGATCATTCCCGACCATCTGCTCAACGCGACCGGCGTTTACAAGGAGCGGCTCAGTCAATCGGCCTTGTACTACGAATCGACGCAGGTGAACGATGAAGACGCTCATGAAGTCCGCCGCTGGATGGAAGATCGCGGGATGAAGTTCCTCACCGGTCCGAATCCGGCGGAAGACCTCGCCGACGATCAGGTTCACAAGCAGTGCCAGATGTACGTCGCCGCGGTGCGAATCGCTGACGATTTCGGCTGCCACGCGATCGGCATTCAATATCAGCAGGGCTTGAAGGACCTCTTGCCGGCGAGCGACCTGGTCGAGGGAACGCTCAACAACAGCGACCGCCCGCCGGTCGCCAGCCGCGACGGCTCGCGGGTTTTGTACGCCGGCCAGCCGCTGCCGCATTTCAACGAAGCGGACGAATGCGCTGGGCTCGATGGGTTGATGACCTACCGCATCCACAAGGCGATGGGGCAGCCGGTCGAAAACACACTGCACGATTTGCGGTGGGGCGATTGGGACCGCTCGGGCACGGTGAAGGAATACGTCTGGGTGTTCGAGATCAGCGGCGCCGTGCCGCCGGCGCATCTCATCGGCGGCTGGGCCGGCGCGACGAGCGAGCGCCAGCCGCCGATGTATTTCCGCCTCGGCGGCGGCACGATCAAGGGAGTCTCCAAGCCCGGCGAAATCGTGTGGTCGCGGATTTTCATTGAAGACGGGCGGCTCAAGATGGATCTCGGCCGGGCCGGCGTTGTCGAGCTGCCGCGCGAAGAGACGGAGCGTCGCTGGCAAGCCACCACCTCGCAATGGCCCATCATGCACGCGATCACCTACGGCATCTCGCGCGATCAAATGATGGGCCGTCACAAAAGCAACCACATCCAAGTGGTTTACGCATCGAGTGCCGACGACGCCGACCGCGCGCTGGCGGCCAAAGCGGCGATGGCCCAGGCCCTGGGGCTGGATGTCGCGCTGTGCGGCACGCGAAAGCGCGGCGAGCCGTGGTAGCGATTCAACAGCAGCTTCTGGGTGAGTGAATAAAAGACGGTTGAAAAAGAATCAAACACCCTCACGACTTCGTCGCCTTCGATGTTTTCCGTCCAAACGTCGTGATAAAACCGTCGTTTGGACTTAAGCGACTGTCGTTTATGATTAATGAGCTGCGTGTGCAAATCTGCCCTAGCCAGTTCGCGACTTGATGGGGTGTCAAATGGTTGTCAGGGGTTATGTGCAAAACGGTGTCGTGGTGTTGGATAATGGCGTTCGACTTCCTGAGGGTGAGGAAGTGACTGTGTTGACCGCCACTCCGTCGCAGGACTCGCCGCAGCCACACAGTCTTCTGGATGTCCCACCCGTAAGTCTTGGCTCTCTGCTCCGTCCGTTCCTCGCTGGCGAGGACCTGTTCGGTGAAATGTTGGAAGGGCGGACATGATTCATGGGCTCGACACTGGCTTTCTCGTGGCGGCCGAGGTGATCGAACACGCCGCGCACACCGATGCTCGCGCCAAATTGGCCAGCTTGCTTAACGCCAGCGACCTGATAGCAATCGCTCCCCAGGTGCTGGCGGAGTTCATCCATATCGCAACGGACTCGCGCCGCTTTGCCCGCCCGCTTGACGTGGCCGCGGCTTGCGCGATCGCAGAGCAATGGTGGACGGCCCGCGACGTCGTCCATGTGCTTCCGGACGATGGCGCGACGCGGCAGTTTCTCGACTGGCTAAAGCAGTTCTCCTTGGGTCGCAAGCGACTGCTGGACACGCTGCTGGCCGCGACTTACAGTCGGGCTGGCATTCAATCGCTCTTGACGACAAACCCTTCCGATTTCGGAGTGTTCGGAGTTTTTGCGTGCATTACTCCGGCGCCCGCTGGTGCAGGCCCGTAATGGGAGGCACGGTTCGGCGTAAGACAATGACCCCACACCAAGTTGCTCTGGTTCTAGAGGAGCACAAGAAGGTTGTGCGAGGATCCTTGCGCATTTTCGGTGACTGGTTTGGGCGGCCGCACGACAACTGCCATGTTCTCGCGACCGTGGTGGCGGATGAGGATCACCTTTCATTGCGGTTCGACAGAGGAGAGTCCTTGCAGATCTGGGCGCCTTCCGCTCCCGAGTTCAGTGCCCATCGCCTTGGTGTACGGCTCGCTAGCCGTGTGCGCTGGGAGTGGTTTTGCTACGGTCGCCCGCATCTCCCAGAGAACCAATATTTCCTGGATTATGTCGTAGTCGCGGACCGCATCAACGCGACGACAAATGTGGATTGGTACAGCCCAGACTTAAAGCCGAACTCGAATGAGTATGCAGTTATTCTGGATTAGCAAACACCGAACAAATCGCTTTAGGCAACAACTGCTGCCCTTGCCAGTTGCGATTAATTTCATGAGATCCGTTTGTCATTTTTACTTTTCAACGTTCCGCTCGCCGGCTGTGCCTGAGCTTGGCTCGAACGGTGCAAAAGGGGGACGCGACTGATCCCTGAGCCGAGGCGCGTCCGCTGTAATTCGCTCGCGAAAGACTGGCGCGCCGTGGCAATCAATGAAATGCCGCGAAGTCTTTGCCCAGAAGTGCGGCGGCGATTTTCAGTTTGAGGATTTCGTCGGTCCCTTCGTAGATGCGGCAGACGCGGACGTCTTGCAGATGCCGGCCGACGCGATAGAGGTTCGACCAGCCACGGCCGCCGAAGACTTGCACCGCCCGATCGGCCGCGTCCCAGGCGGCGTTTGAGGCGAAGAGCTTTGCCTCCGCGACCAGCAGATCGGCCGCGACAAACACTTGGGCGTCGTCGGTCACTTCCCCGCTTATCTTCGCTTCCGCCGCCCTTTTTCAAGGGCCAAGGCGAGCCGATTTGAAGACAATTCAAGACGGTCGGCGCCGGCTTCGCGCTGTCGCGCCTTTTGCTCGCTTCGCCCGATGTGCTCGCTCAACCTCTCGCCAAAACTGATCGTGGGGAATTCCGCGACCCTGTCCGAGCTGCTCGTGGGCCTCCGCGAGAATCGACGTTAGCATGCGCGGTCCGCCGGAGACGAGCCGCTTCGCGTCCGCCTTACCTTGCACGGCCAGAAGCACGGCGATCGGCTCGCCGTCGCGCGTTATCAACACGGGTTGCTCTCGGCTGGCCTCAAGATAACGATTGAATTGAGCCGCGATCCTTGCAGCCGATGCAGACTTCATACCGTAGCCTCCTCTCCAATCAATGAAACGCGGCGAAGTCTTTTCCCAACAGCGCGGCGGCGATTTTTAGTTTGAGGATTTCATCGGTCCCTTCGTAGATGCGGCAGACGCGAACGTCTTGCAAGTGCCGGCCGACGCGATAGAGATTCGACCAGCCGCGGCCACCGAACACTTGCACCGCCCGGTCGGCCGCGTCCCAGGCGGCATTCGCGGCGAAGAGCTTCGCTTCGGCGACCAGCAGATCGGCTGCGGCAAACAATTCGGCGTCGTCGGTGGCTTGCTCACTGGCGCGCTTCGCTTCCGCCGCCCGCTCGATGAGCGGCGCCGCCGCCGCTCGGGCCAGCTCGATCGCCGCGACGTGCTCTTGCACCAATTGATGCCGGCCGATCGGCTTGCCATGCTGATGCCGACTGCGGCAATAGTCCAGAACTTCCGCCAGACAATCCTCGATCACCCCCAGGCAGCCGGCCGCGACACTCATCCGCCCGGAAACGAGAGTGCCCATCGCGATCCGGAAGCCGTCGCCCTCCTTGCCGAGCAGGTTTTCGAGCGGCACCGGATGGTCGCTCATTTCGAACATGCCGGTATTGGTCGTAAACATGCCGAGCTTGGCGGGAAGGTCTTCGCGCTGGAAAGTGTCGCCCGCCGTATCGACGATGAAGGCGCTGATCCGCCGCTCGGGGCCGGTCTTGTCGGCCGGATAGGCGAACACGATCACGGTGTGGGCAATGCCGCCGTTGGAAATCAGATATTTCACGCCGCTCAACAGAAAGCGATCGCCGTCGCGGCGGTAGGTGCTCGTCATCTCGAGCGGGTTGCTCCCCGCCTCCGGCTCGGTCAGCCCGAAGGCCATGATCCGCTTGCCCGCGACCGACGCGGGAAGATATGCTTGTTTCTGCGCGGCATTGCCGTAGCGAAAGATCGGGTACTGGCCGATCGACGTGTGTCCGCTGAAGAACGTGCGCACACCGGTCCCCTCGCGGCCGATTCGCGCGAGCGCTCGAGCGTAAGCGACCGCGTCCGCCCCTCGTCCGCCGAATTCCGCCGGCACGGGCATCCCGAGCAGATTGTGCTTCTTCGCCAGCGGAACGAGTTGATCGTTCTGCCGGTGCTCGAGGTAACACAGCTCCTCGATCGGCCGCAGTTCCTGACAAAAGGATTCGACGTCGTCGAACAGATCGTTCATGGAGATAGTCGATTTTAGATTCTGGATTTTGGATTTTGGATTTCCGGAGAAGTGAGGCCTTCGAGGTGCAGGCCCACGCATTCGGCCAGTACTGCGGGATTATAACCTCCTTCCAAGACGCTCACGATCCGGCCGCCGGCGTGCGCTTGCGCCACATCGCGGACCGCGGCCGTCAGCGTGGCGAAGTCTTCCGTCTCGAGCCCTAGCGAGCCGATCGGGTCGGCGCGATGGCTGTCGAAGCCCGCGCTCAGCAAGATAAGCTGCGGCCGGAGCCGATCGGCCATTCGTGTAACCTCGCCCGTGAAGCGCTCAATATAGTCGTCTCGCGGCGTGCCGAAGGCGAGCGGGAGATTCAAAGTCGTTCCCAGCCCCGGTCCGCTGCCGGTTTCATCGCTTGCACCGCTGCCCGGATAGAACGGCCAGCGATGGACGGAAAAGAAACCGACGGCCGCGTCGCGCCAAAAAATCTCCTGCGTGCCATTGCCGTGATGCACGTCCCAATCGACGATCAGCACCCGATCGAGTTGCAGCTCGTCGATGGCCAGGCGCGCGCCAATTGCGACATTGTCGAACAGGCAAAAACCCATCGCGGCGTTCGGCCGGGCATGATGTCCGGGAGGGCGAACGAGGCAGAGCGCGGTCGTATCCTCGCCGCGCACGACGCGCTCGACGGCATCGGTCACGGCCCCGGCCGCCAAGAGGGCCGCGTCGTACGACTTTGGCCCCACCACGGTGTCCGCCTCGAGCAATCTGCCGCCGCGAGCGATGAACTCAGCGACGTCGGCGACGTAGCCCGAATCATGAACGCGCGTCAGCCGCTCTGGCGAGACGGGGCCGAACGCGGGGCGCTGGCATCGATCGGCCAGCCCGGTCGCGTCCAGATGGCGCAGGATGTGAGCGAGCCGCGTCGGATTCTCCGGGTGGTCGCCAGTCGCGTGTTCGAGAAATCGCGGATCGCTGTAGAGCAAGGTCATTGCCGGCAGTCCTCGTAGGTATCGGCGACCGATTCAACGGAAGCCTGCTCTCCGCGGGATGTTTCGCTAGCGCAGTGTAGCGGAATTCGCCAGAATTCCGATGCCTCAGCCCGGCTTCTGGATTCTGGCAAATCCAGCGTCCGGACGACGCTAGCAGCAGCGGCTACGATCTTGACATTGCTGGCCTAAGCGATGTACTCTAGACGATGCGGTCACGTCGCAACAGTCGATACGCACTTGTCTTGCGTCGAACAGTGAGGGGAGGCTTTCCATGACACGATGGGATTTTGGTTGTAGGTGCGCGCCTGCGGGCGCGGTGAAGGTCGTCGCGCTCTCGGCAATGGCCGTTGGCTCGATGGCGCTTTGTTTCGTCAGCGCTGGAAAAGTTCATGCTCAGGCCGGAGCTGCTCCGCTGAAGGCGGATGCCGTTCAAATGGGTCCATACCTCGAAATGGCGCTCGACCCGCCGACGCTACGCGGTTGGGGAAAGGCGTTGGGAAGGGATTCTTTGGCGGCCACCGTCAAACCCATGGTAAGGGGCGACGTCCCGGCGGACTACGATCAGATCGACACGTTCTACAAGAAGCAGATGTTTCCGCAGTTTACGCTGTTCACGGAACCGGGCGCGAACGTGGTAGTTCTGGATTCCAAGGATGCCGAGTTCTTCCAGAATACCCGGCTGGTGAAAATGCGCGAGATCTTTTTTTCGCAATTCCTAAACCCCGCGATCGATCAACTGGTTTTCGAGCACGTGGAGGATTTAGCGATCGCATCGATGAGCGAAATCGCCAAGAACAACTATCATCCGTTGGCCAGATACCACGCCGTGCTGCTCTTGGCGGGCCTGCATCAGTTCAAGCAAAGCGACAAGCCATACGCGAAAACCTGGCCGGTGTTCGTCGATTGCCTCGATTCGATCGACCCGGTGAAGATCGCCGGGATGAACGCGATTCTCCATTACGTAAAGGCGGGCATTCCCGGCATTCAGCAAGCCCAAATCATCACGAAGCTGGAAAAGCTCCTCGCCGATAAGACCGTCGCCAAGGGAGAAACGCCCGAGGGGCACGATTGGGTCCGCTGCAAGGCGATGGACGTGATCCTCGCGATCGGCGAGCCGGCCGTGAGCGCCAATGTAGTCGCTGATCTGGTTGCGATTTTGAACGACCCGCAATCGTCCGTCGAATTGTCGCGCGCGGCGGCGAAGACCTTGGGCAGCCTTCCGCCTGCCGCGTTGGCGCAGCTTGATCTGTCGACTCTGGCGGCGAGCATCGGCCGAGTGGCCGTGAGCGCTGCGCGGGCTGAATTGGCTCGCGCGGAGGCGTTGGCATTCCAGGCGCCGCTGCCCGTCATTAGCAACGCCGCTAATGGCAATGGCGGCAACGCGAACTTCAACCCCCGTTATCGCGGTGCTGTCCCGGCTCCCGATGTAGCCGCCGCCGATGCCGCACCAGCCCCGCCGGTTCAACAATACGTTTCATTGCCGCTGTTGCGGTCTCAGTTGAAGGCGCTTGAGGCGAGTTTGATAGGCCCGGCCCCTGCGACCGGTGCTAAGGGTCCGACCGGGGGATTGGCGCTGGCGGCCAACGGCACGCCGCATGCGCAGAATGTCGCCCGAGTGCAGGAGGGTCTAACGGCACTGATCGCGGCTTGTGACGACAAAGTGACCGATTACGACACTCTCAAGCTACAGATCGCGAAGGGCGCCGACGCCCTCAACGCGAAGCTCGGCAACGCAGCGGCGGCGCCGGCGGCCGAGAAAGCCGCGGGTGGGGATGTGTTCGGTCAACCAGATAAGTCGGCGCCGGTAAAGGCGGCCACAGTGAAATAGCGGAATTGGGAAATAGCGAGAATATCGCCGCCGACGGGAAGTGGCGGCGCGAGTTGGCCGAGCAAAAGGATTTGCATTGGTGAAGCTTCAAGACTGTTTTGATCCGTTGGGTGCCATGCCCACGGCTCGGCGTGGGCATGGACGCCATCGGCGCATGGCCACTCAGGGCAGTGGCCATGGCACCCGTCAAATCAGATTTAGAGCTTCATTGGTGGCTTTGCTTCGCTCAATTAGCCGCGGTTTTTGGCGACCGTGCTGCATTGCCGCTGCGACGCTGGCGCTCCTCGCGGCGTCGGGCTGCCATCCGTGGTGGTCCGCCGCGGCGGATTCAGCGGTCTCCCCAATCGCCGATGACGCCCCTCTGCGGCACCAAACGCAACGTGATGTCGCCGGCGCGCGAAGCACCTCGGAAACCAAACCTAAACGCGCCGCAAGCGACAATCTCGATCCGCTATCCAATCCATTCTGGATATCAGACTCGGGAAGCGCTGAGCTTGCGGAAACGATCGCCGCCGCTCGCGGGCAAGCCGGCGCTCCGCTCGTTGCAGCAAGCATCTCAGCCTCCGGATCGCAACAAGGCTCGCAGACTGCCGCAACCGGCGGCCAACATCATTGGCGACATCCGGCCTTGGAAAAACTCATGGAGCAGTCGCCGGATCGCCGCTTCGATCTCCAACGGGCGCTGGCATCGTCCGATCCAATCGCCGCCGCCAACGCGGCCATCCTGCTTGCCCGAGCAGGCAGTTCGGCGGGCGATGCGGAACTCGTCCGCGCGATCCGATCTTCGACGACGAACCTCCGGCAGCGCTGCGCTGCGGCGGAGGCGCTGGCCGACGTCCGCCAGCCAGCAACTGTGCTGCAACTGCAACATCTTGTGGATGAGTTCGGCGACTTTTCTCCCACGGAACTGCACAATTACGGGCCGGAATTGCACGCCGATCTGCTGCGGTCGTTGACCCGCGCGGAATCGAGAGCCGACGTGATCCCGGCTGGCGGCGAGCCGCGGATCGTCGCGGCGCTGGCGAGTCCGGCGGGCATCGTGCGCCGCGAGGCGCTCTTGGCATTGGCCGATTCGAAACTCGGTCCGCTGCCGGCGAACATCACGCGGCTGGCGACCGATGAGGACCGTCAAGTGCGCGCGGCGGCCGTTGTCGCGATCGCCGCCCGGCGTCATTGCCAAGCGATGGAAGTATTGCGGCGGGCGCTGGCCGATCAGGACCTCGACGTGCGGCTGGCGGCCGTCGCCGGATACGGCCTGCTCGGCGGCGCCGACGCGACGGCCGAATTGAAGCGATTGTCGACGAACTCCGCTGAATTGATCCGCGCCGCCGCCTACGACTCGCTTGTCGACGGAAACGATCCCGACGTGCGCGCGGCGGGTGCGGCGGATAAATCGTGGCGCGTGCGCCGCGTCGTCGCCGCCGCTCTGGCCCGGGATTCGAATCGCAGGTCGGTTAGCCTCGCCGAGCAACTGGTCGCCGATGGCAATTTGGACGTGGCCCGGCAAACGATCGAATCCGTGGCGAATTGGCCGTTGGAGCAAGCCGGGCCGGTGCTAATGAAGGCCATGAGTGGGCTTTCGTATACGCCGCGCAAATTGGCCGCCGCCCAGCTCGCCGCGCGCTGGCCCCCGGCCGCGAGTTTTGAGGTCGACGCCCCGGCCGACCGGCGCGGCGTGCTGCTCGCCGAAATCGAGCGGCAGTGGAAAACGCAGTTTGAGGCCGCCGCGTTTCAACGGCTGGGGCACAGTACGTCGGCATCGGACACGCCCGAGCAGGCGGCGGAGAACGCGCGCGAGCTGGCTGCGGTCGAGCGGCTCAAGTCGGACGACCTCCGCGAGCGCCGCGCGGTGGCCGAGGACCTGCGCGGTGAATTCGGCTCTCGCCCGCTTTCGGAACCGGCGCTCGCACGCCTGGCCGACTTAATGACTCCGGAATCGGACCCGTTGGTTTGGGCGAGCGTTTTCGAGTTGCTGGCTTGCGACGCGCGCGAGCCATCGATCCGGCTGGCCTACGGGGCGCTCGGGCATTCGTCGCCGGAGGTTCGCCGCCGGGCGTGCGAGCACTTGGCGGCCCACCCCGACGCGCGGCACGCCCCGCTGCTGACGATATCGCTCGCCGATCCGGATCCAGCGGTGGTTGCGGCGGCGGTAAAGGCGCTGGGCCGGCTCAATTCGCTGGACGACACGAAGCCGCTCGCGCGATTGCTCGCGGATCCCGATCACGAATTGCGAGTGGAAGTGGCCAAAGCACTCGCGCACGCGGGAGCGGATTCGGGAATCGCCGCGCTCGAACGTCTGGCGTACGACGCCGATCCCCATGTGCGCCGGGCGGTGGCCGCCGCGATGGGCGAAGTGCCGGATGCATCGTTCTTGCCCGACTTGATTCATCTGCTCGACGATCGCCCTGAGGTATGCCGCGCGGCGCTGGCCAGCTTGCCGCGCGTGGCGGGGAACGCCATCCCGGCATCCGACTCGACGGCCGCCGCCGGATCATCGCCCGAAAGCGAGCCCCAGCGCTGGAAGGAGTGGTATCGCCGGCAAGCGACGATAGACTTAGACCAGCGAGCGCGGTAATCCTCCTCGCGCGCGCTCGTTGCAGTTTCGCTTTTTCGTGCTCAATCATGCGACCTTTGCCTCTCCGCCACGCACGCCGAAATCTGTCCGCCGCGCGTGACGAGTATGGCGTGCCGCATATCCGCGCCGCGTCGTGGTCCGACGCGCTCTACGGCTTGGGCTACCTGCACGGTCTCGATCGGCCGACACAGATGCTCTTCGCCCGAGCCATCGCCGACGGTCGCTCGGCCGAGTTGATCCGCGATCGAGCGGAATTGGCCGAGACCGACCGTTTCTTCCGCCGGGCTGGGCTGTTCTCGCGCGTCGAGGAAGAAAGTCGAGCGCTCGATCCGACTGTGCTCGCCGACGTTGCCGCCTATTGCGAAGGGGTCAACGACGGCATGCGCGATTCGGGACGGTCGCTGCCGATGTGGGCGACGGGGTTTCGTCCCAGTCCGTGGGTCGAGCAATCGGTCTTGCTGATCGGCAATTTGCTTAGCTTCGGCGGCTTGGCGGTCGGCCAGCAGCAGAACGAGCGGCTGATCCTCGAGTTGATCCAGGCGGGGGTCGATGACGCCCAGCTTCGCGAGCTGTTTTCGCCGCTCTTGGACGATGCCGATTTCGAGTTGTTGCGGCGGGTGAAGATTTCCAGCCAATTGTCCGACGAGGCCCTCGAGCTGATCACCGATCTGCCGCGGTTGGCCGGGAGCAACGCCTGGGCCGTCGCCCCGTCGCGCAGCGCGTCCGGCTCGGCCCTCTTGGCGTCTGATCCACATCTGGAGATCAACCGGCTGCCGGCGATTTGGTATGAAGCGGTGCTCCGCTGGGACGATCACTACGTGCTGGGGGCGACCTTGCCCGGTTGCCCGCTGTTTGCCGTCGCGCGCACCGAGTGGCTTGCTTGGGGCGTGACATATATGAAGGGGGACACGAGCGACTATTTCATTGAAGACTGCCGCCCCGGCGGAGCGACCGGCTGGCAATATCGCCGCGGCGAGCAATGGCTCGATTTCGCGCTCCGCGAGGAAACGATTCTGCACAAAGGCGGGGTCGCGGAATCGCTCCGCATCCACTCCAATCCGCAGGGCACTCTCGATGTCGATCCCGAGCCGACCGGGCCAGGGCTGTATCTCTCCACGGCTTGGACCGGAAACGAGCCCGGCGCGGGGCGCTCCATGGCCACTTGGGTGAAGATCATCGGTTGCCGAGACGCGGCCAGCGCCATGGACCTCGCACGCGAATGTGCCCAACCGACGCTGTGCTGGGTCTTCGCGGATCGCGACGGGCATATCGGTATGCAAGGTTGCGGCTGGTTCCCGAAGCGCGGCGAAGGCAACAGCGGGTTGCTCCCCGTGCCGGCGTGGGACGAGCGGAACCATTGGAAGGGCCGGTTGCCGGCGTCGCTACTGCCGCGGATTTACGACCCGCCCGAAGGCTTCGTCGCCACGGCCAATGAGAATGTGAATCCGCCCGGCGGCCCGGAGTTTATCACATTGCCTGTTCCCGCCCATCGCAAGCGGCGGATCGTCGAGCGGCTCTCCCAATTGCCCAAGGCGACCCTGACGGACATGCAGTCGTTGCAATACGACGTGATCAGCGTGCAAGCGCGGCGGCTGTTGGAAATCTTCCTGCCGCATTTGAACGGCACGGCGGTGACGTCGCGGCTGGCCAATTGGGATTGCAGCTATCACGCCGGCAGCCTCGAAGCGACATTGTTTGCTAGGCTCTATCGCAACGTGCTGTTGGAGATTTTCGGCGCCGCGCCGAATCGCAAAGGAGGCGGGATCGGCTGGCGGCGGATGCTTTATCTCTCGAGCCGCGCCGGCTTCTCCACGATGGTGATCACGCTGATCGACCGGCTGCTCGACCGCGAGACCTCGCTGTGGTGGAGTGATCGGGACAAAGGAGATCTGATTCGCCGAGCGGCGGAGCGGCTGACCGGCGAGGCGGACCAGCCCTGGGGCGAAGTGAACGCATTTCGCTTCGCCAATCGATTTTTTCCGCCGGAGCGCGTGGGCCGCGTGCTGGGATTCCACAGCCGCCAAATGCCGATGCCCGGCTGCCACGCGACGCCGTTTCAAGGGCATCTCCTGACGACCGCGAAGCGCGAGACGTCGTTTGCCCCGTCGTACCATTTCGTCACCGACCTCGGCACGGACGAGGCTTGGACCAATCTCCCCGGCGGACCCAGCGAAAGCCGCTTCTCGCAGTTCTACAAAAACGACATCATCCGCTGGCAAAGCGGCGTGTACAAGCGGCTGGCGGGAACGACGAATGACGAGTGATTCGTCGCGGTCATGGCTCCAAGCCCAGGCTGCGCGTGTATGCGGCGCGCTGCGAATCGAGGCCGATCCGGGTGGTGATCGCGCGCCAACGGTCGGCTGCTGAATTGAGCGCCTCGGCGGCGGATTGTTTCCCTTCGACGGCAGAGCGAACCGCGTCGTCCAACGCCGACATGTATTCGGCGTGGCCGGGAATCCGCGGCGACTCGAGCCACTGCGATTGCGAAAACGAATGAACGACCACTTCAGCATATTCTTTGGCGGCCGCGGGCGGAATCTGCGGCTCGACCCAGCGCCCCGGTTGGCCGAGATGAACGCGGCGAAAGAGCGTCGTTGCCGGGCTCGCCGGACAGATTTGCCCGCTCCATTCATCGCCCGACAGCCAGGCGAGCAATTGAAAGGCGAACTCGCCCGAGGCGCTTTCCTTCGCGACGGAACCGAGACGCCCGGAGATGGCGAGAAGCGGTACTCGGGAAACGGGACTCGGGACTCGTGTTTCCGAAATCGCGGATCGCGGATCGGAACTGTCGTCGGCTTGGAGGAGCTGCCACGACTTGGTCTTCGGACTGTAGACCTCGGTCGAGCCGGGGAGTTCGGCGAAGCCGGGGAGAACGGATTCGGGGTTGGGGCCTCGGGATTCGGCACTCAATCCAGAGGAAGAATCTGCGGCGGTCGGCCAGCTCATGGCCATGGTGCACTGGCCAGAGAGAAATGCACGGCGGGCTTCGGCGGGGGTGGCCGCGAGACAGGCGGCCGCGTTCGATTTTGCCGCGGCGACAAGTTCCTCGAGCGCGCGCACGAACGGTAGCGAAGCGATTTGCGGCGCCATCGTTTCGTTGTCGAAGAGAGTCGCGTAGTAGTCGCGATGCTTGGCGTATGCCGCCGCTCGGGCAAGTAGCACTCTTCCTGCCCAGCCGGAGGCGAGCGGCTCGAATGCCGCCGCCGACAATTCCGGCAGGTCTTTCTTGTGGTCGCCGAAGGACTCGATCAGCCGTTGGTAATCGGCCCAAGTCCTCGGCGGTGCGAGATGAAAACGGTCGAACAGATCGCGACGATAGAAGACGACGAACACCGGCGAGCCGAAGGGAATCGCATATGTTTGCTCTCCCCACTGGGCCTCGGCCAATCCGCCCGGCTCGAAGACTTCCGACTTGCGAAACCCTCCGCGCTCGAGCCATGCCGCGCTCAGCGGGCGGATCGAACCACGCTCGGCCAACGAGCCAAGTTCGTCGGCCGGGTAAATCACCGCGTCGGTCGCAAGCGGTTTGGCCGCGGACAGTTCCTCCACAGACATCTCGCGGATCTCGATATCCGCGCCCGAACGGGCTTTCCATTCTCCCTTCACGCGAGCGATCTGCTTCGCCAGCGCGGGATCGCCGACGACCGCTAGCCGCACGACGGCCGGGTGCGGCGGGGCCGAATTCGCCGGCGGCTCCAGCGGTTTCGGGCATCCGGTGAACAGCAGCGCGGCGGCCGCCAAGGCGATTCGGCAAGCCAGGGGTAAGGATGGTCGCATGATAATCGCATGGTAGGTTCTGTGTTTGCCCGCGGTCAATCCAGTGACTGGCGTCGCCGAGTTGCCGCGAGGCAGCCTTCTAAATCGGTTTGCTTGCGTTGCCGTTCGTCATATAGTTAGAATCGCGCCACATTCGCAACGATAACCGCGCTTCCCTTTCCCAACCCGATCGAGCAGGCGATGAGCGTTTTTCTCGGCATCGACATCGGCACGTCCGGCACGAAAACGCTGGCCATCAATCCCGAAGGAAAGATACTGGCCGAAGCGACCGAATCCTACCCGTCGTATCACCCCAAGCCCCTCTGGAGCGAGCAGGAGCCGGAAGATTGGTGGCAAGCGACGGTCAAGACGATCCGCGCCGTCGTCGCCAAAGGAAAGCTGAGGCCGGCGGATGTAAAGTCGATCGGCCTCTCGGGCCAAATGCACGGCTCCGTGTTTCTTGACAAGCAAGATCGCGTGATCCGCCGAGCGCTGCTATGGAACGATCAACGGACGTTTGCCGAGTGCGCCGAGATGGAGAAGCGCGTCGGCGGGCGGCGGAATTTGATTAAGCTCGTGGCCAACCCCGCGCTCACCGGCTTCACCACCCCAAAGATCCTTTGGCTGCGCAACCACGAGCCGCGTCATTTCGCGAAAACCGTCAAGGTGCTGTTGCCGAAGGATGACGTGCGGCGACGGCTCACCGGCGAATATGCGACCGACGTGAGCGATGCCAGCGGCATGCTGCTCTTGGACGTCGCCAAACGCGATTGGTCGAAGCCACTGCTTTCCAAGCTCGAACTCGATGCCAGCCTGTTCGCCAAGTGCTACGAGTCGGAAGAAATCACTGGCAAGCTCACGCGCACGACGGCGGCCGAGCTGGGCCTGACCACCAATTGCGTAGTCGTCGGCGGGGCGGGGGATTGCGCGGCAGGGGCGGTCGGCAACGGCATCGTCCGCAAGGGAGCGCTTTCCACATCGATTGGCACCTCGGGCATCATGTTCGTGCATAGCGACACGATGGAATTCGACCCCGCCGGCCGGCTGCACACTTTCTGCCACGCGGTGCGCGGCAAGTGGCACATGATGGGCGTGAGCCTTTCCGGCGGCGGCTGCCTGCAATGGTTCCGCAATCGGCTTTGCCAGGCCGAAGTCGCGGCGGCTGCGCTTGGCGGCGACGATTGCTACTCGATGCTCAGTCGCGAGGCGGCCGAAATCCCGCCCGGCAGCGAAGGGCTGTTCTTCCTGCCCTACCTTTCCGGCGAGCGCACGCCGCACGCCGATCCCAATGCCCGCGCCTGCTTCATCGGGCTAACGCTGGCCCACGGCCGCGGCCACATGGTGCGGGCCGTGATGGAAGGCGTGGCCTACGCCATGCGCGACAGTTTGACGATCATTCGCGACCTGGGTGTGCCCGTGCGTCAGATTCGAGCCTCTGGCGGCGGCTCGCGAAGCCCGCTCTGGCGGCAGATTCAGGCCGACGTGTTCGGCCAGAAGGTTGTGACCCTCAACGCCGAGGAGGGGCCGGCCTACGGCGTGGCTCTGCTGGCGGCGGTTGGGGCCGGCGCATTCAAAAATGTCGAAGAGGCCTGCGATGCCACGATCGAAGTGGTCAAGCAAACACCTGTCAATCGCCGCGCCGCCGCGTATTATGATCGTGGGTTCCCTCTCTATCAGAATCTCTACCGCTCGCTAAAGGACGATTTCAAACGCATCGCGGCGCTGGAAAGATAAAGGAACGAGCAATGCCGGCGCTTTATTTATCCGAAGCGGACGTGAACCAGTTGCTCGACATGCGGCTGGCGATCGAAGCGGTCGAGGAGGCGTTTCGACAGCTTGCCGACCGCAAAGCGTGCAACGTGCCGCGCGTGCGGGCGAAAGCCCCCGGTGTCGTGCTGCACACGATGAGCGCCGCCGCCGAATATCTCGGGCTGGCCGGTTGGAAATGCTATGCCACGACGCGCGCGGGCGCCCGGTTTCACGTTGGGCTTTACGACAGCCGTTCCGCCGACTTGTTGGCGATCATCGAGGCCGGGCGGCTCGGGCAGTTGCGCACGGGAGCGACGACCGCCGTGGCCGTCGAATGGATGGCCGTCATGGGCGCAAGCGAACTCGGCATGTTCGGCAGCGGTCATCAAGCCGAGACGCAGCTCGAAGCGGCCACGCTCGCCCGGCCGATCAAGCAGGCCTTCGTCTACAGCCGCAGCGAGACGAAGCGAAAGGCGTTTGCCGAACGGATGTCCGCGCAATTGAAGATCGATGTCGTTCCCGTCGATCGTCCGCAGGAAGCGGCCGAGGAATTGCCGATCGTGATCACCGCCACGACCAGCGCCGAGCCGCTGTTCGACGGAAACGCGCTCTCCGAGGGGACGCTCGTCTGCGCGATGGGATCCAATTGGCTGAACAAAGCGGAGATCGACACGAACGTGGTTCGCCGAGCCGATAACATCGTCTGCGATAGCATCGCAGCCTGCCGCCACGAGGCGGGCGATTTCGTTGCCGCGATCGAGAAGGGGGTCTTCGATTGGTCGCGCGCCGTCGAGCTGGCGGACGTCGTGAGCGGCAATGCGGTCGGCCGCAGCAATCGCGACAGCGTCGCACTGTTTAAATCGGTCGGCCTGGCGATTGAAGACGTCGCGCTCGGGGGCAAGCTACTGGATCTGGCCCGAGCCAAAGGCCTCGGCCGCGAATTGCCGTTTTGAACGCGTAAAAGGCATCGGATGAAACGCAATTTTCGCGGATTGGGTAGGGCACGTTGTGCCTGCTGACTCGAGTTGGGCTTGATTTCCTTCCGGCGCGCACAGCGTGCCCTACAATCGCTAAAAATTGAGGGTCGTCATGAAAATGTTCATTGGCGGTGAATGGGTTGATAGGCCGGAGAAGATCGAGGTCCGCAATCCGTTTGACGGGCAAGTGATCGACACGGTTCCGAGGGGAACGCCAGCGGATGTTGCAGCCGCGGTGACCGGCGCTGTCGAAGGGGCGCGGATCATGCGGCGCATGCCGGGATACGAGCGCTATCGCATCCTGTCGAAGGTAGCGCGGCTCATCGCCGAACGTGGCGACAAACTCGCCCGAATCGTGAGTCAGGAAGAGGGAAAGATTCTCGGCGAGAGCACGGTTGAGGTGGCCCGCGCGGTCGAGACATTCGAGCTTTCCGCCGAAGAAGCCAAGCGGCTCGGCGGCGAGGTGCTCCCACTAGACGGGGCGAGCCACGGGGCGGGCAAATTCGGCTTTACGCTTCGCGTCCCGTGCGGCGTGGTGGCCTGCATCACGCCGTTTAACTTTCCATTCAACTTGCCCGCCCACAAGATCGGCCCCGCGCTGGCCGCCGGCAATTCGGTGGTCTTCAAGCCGGCCAGTGACACGCCGCTCTCGGGGCTCGCGCTGGTCGAAATCCTGCTGGAAGCAGGCGTGCCGCCGTTGGCGATCGCTTGCGTCACCGGTCCCGGCGGCGCGCTCGGCGATGCGCTTGCATCCGATCCGCGCGTTCGCAAGATCAGCTTCACGGGCAGCCGCGACGTGGGCGAGGAAATCACCCGCCGCGCCGGCCTGAAGCGGATCACGATGGAACTCGGCTCCAATAGCCCGGTGATCGTGATGGACGACGCCGACCTGACGAAGGCGGCCGATGCGATCGTGGCCACCGGCTATGCCAACGCCGGCCAGGTCTGCATCTCCACGCAGCGCGTCCTCGCGATGCCGCGCGTTTATCGCGAGTTGGTCGAACTGCTCAAGCCGAAGGTGGCCGGCCTGCGCACGGGCAATCCGCTCGATGCGCAGACGAAGATGGGCCCGATGATCCGCACGTCCGATGCCGAGCGGGTCGAGAAATGGATCGGCGAGGCAGTCGCCAGCGGGGCCAAGCTCGTGGCCGGCGGCGGCCGCAAGGGCGCGCTGCACGAGGCGACGCTCGTGGCCGACGTCGATCCCGCGATGCGGATAAGCTGCGAAGAACTCTTCGGCCCGGCCGTCGCCGTGACCGCGGCCAACGACATCGACCAGGCAATCGCCCTGGCCAACGACACCCGCTACGGCTTGAGCGCCGCGATCTTCACGGAAAGCATCGACCGCGCCCTGCGCTTCGCGCGCGAAGTGGATAGCGGCAATCTGCACATCAACTGGGGCCCGCAATGGCGCGCCGACCTGATGCCCTACGGGGGCCTGAAAGAAAGCGGCTTCGGCAAAGAGGGCCCAAAATACGTCATCCACGAAATGACGGAGATGAAGACGGTGGTGATTCACGGGCTGAAGTGACAAGCGACGAGCGACCATTTGTCCGGGCCGCGCCGTGGGATTGGTTCTGCGCGTCCGACGAGCGCGACAATTTTTTTGGGCGGCCAATCGCTGGGTGAGCGCTTGGTTGCCCAAAGTCTAAGAACGTGTTTGAAAAGGTCTTGATCGTCGCGGAAATAAGCAGTATTTACACGCAGCGTTTGAAACTGGAGGAACTTTTCTCGCTTCGGAGCACCTGGCATGGAAGCCGTCTATCCC
>DASZFO010000252.1 GCA_035939775.1 Pirellulales bacterium
CCAGCTTGTCGGTTTTCGCCGTGAAGCGGGCGCGGTCGTCGGCGGTCCACCAGTTTCGCAGATTGCCCTCAGCATCGGAGCGGCTCCCTTGATCGTCGAAGCCGTGGGTGATTTCATGGCCGATCACCGCCCCGATCGCGCCGTAGTTCACCGCGTCGTCGGCCGTCGGATCGAAGAACGGCGGCTGAAGGATGCCGGCGGGGAAGACGATCTCGTTGAGCGATGGGTTGTAATAAGCGTTGACCGTCGGCGGCGTCATGCCCCATTCGAGCCGATCGACTGGCTTGCCAAGCTTGGCGACGTGATACTGCCAATCGAACGCCTCAGCCCGCAGCACGTTCGCGGCGTAGGAGTCCGTGCCGATTTGGAGCGTCGAGTAGTCGCGCCATTTATCGGGGTAGCCGATTTTCGGCATGACGGTGGAGAGCTTGGCCAGAGCCTGCTTCTTCGTCTCGGGTCCCATCCAGTCGAGCTTTTCGATCCGCTCGCGATAGGCGGCCATGATGTTCTTGACCAACTCATCCATCCGGCGCTTGGCGTCGGGCGGGAAATACTTCTCGACATAAAGCTGCCCGAGCGCTTCGCCGATTCGCGAGTCGATAGCGCCGATGGCCCGCTTCCAGCGCGGCTGCATCTGCTTCACGCCGCGAAGCGTTTCGTCGTAGAAGCGGAAGCTCTCGCGCTCGAACGGGTCGCTGAGGTATGAGGCGGTGGCGCGGATCAGGCGCCAGCGGAGATAAGCCTGCCACTGCTCTATCGGCACGGAGGCCAACAGTTCGTTCACTCGAGTGAAGAACTCCGGCTGGCCGACGATCACGTCCGAGAGCTTGCCGATCTCCGCAGCCTTCCAGTACAGGTCCCAATTCAGGTTCGGCGTTTGCTTGGCCAGATCGGCGAGCGTGGATTTGTTGTAATTGGCTTCGCGGTCGCGAAGCTGCACGGGCGTGCGCGAGGCCTCGGCCAACTTTGTTTCGATCGAAAGCACGGTATCCGCGGCAGCGGCGGCCGCGGAGGACGAATCGCCCAACAGCCCAAACATCTTCGTCGCATGCTCGCGATACTGCGCGCGAATTTTCTTGAAATAATCGCTCGTGCCTAGATAGTAGTCTCGTTCCGGCAGCCCCAGACCTCCTTGGTGCAAGTAGACCGTGTAGCGCGTGCTCTGCTTCTCATCCTGCCCAACCGACGCGGAGAAGAGCGATCGGACGCCGGTCGCCTCCAGATGGCCGATCTCAGCGACCAAGTCGTCGCGGCTTTCGATCTTGGCGATCCGATCGAGTTCATCCTTGAGCGGGGCGGCGCCTTGCTTCTCGAGCTTCGCTTCGTCCATCGCCGTGGCAAAGAAATCGCGAATCTTCTGCTTGTTCCCTTCGAGCGGGCCGGGCTGTTTTGCCAGACCTTCGACGATCTCGCGCAGGGCGACGAGATTGTCGTCGTGCAGTTGAGAGAACGATCCCCAGCGACTGTATTCGGCCGGGATCGGGTTGCGCTTGTTCCAATCGCCGTTGACGTATTGGAAGAAGTCATCGCCGGGCTTGATCGACGTGTCGAAATTCGCCCGGTCGATGCCGCTCTTCAGCGGCGAGTCGCCTCCCAGCGCGTGCATGGCGAGCGGCAGGCCGCAGAAAAGGCCAATGCACAGAATGACAATTCGCTTGGTTTTCATGGATTACCCTGAGTTCGAGGAATCATTGATAGGTTGCAACCATCTAGGGAACACCCTCCGTGGCGTTCCGTGCCACACCACTGGGATTGGGAACACCGCGGAGGGTTCGGAACGCCACGGAGGGCGTTGCCTACGGACTTCCGCTACGAAGCACCCTCCGCTTCCGCCCCAGCCGGAGCTGGGCGCCATTGCACGAAGCCTTCGATCGCTTCGTATTCGGCCAAGCCGAGTTGGTCGTAAAGTTGGGCCGTTTGGCGGTTGCGCTGCTCGGCCCGCTGCCAGAATTCGCGTTGGTCGTGGCCGGGAAACATGGCCCG
>DASZFO010000253.1 GCA_035939775.1 Pirellulales bacterium
TCGTCGGCGTCGACTATTTCAGTCGCAATCCGGTCGGGACGCCAGAATTCGTGCGGTTCGGAGACCGCGCCGCTGGTCAAATCGATCGATTGCCAAGTCCCTTCCGGCAGCGGCGTGATTCCGGCGAAAAACGTCTGTCCCGGCTGCTCGTAACCGGTCCAGAGATAGTCGCGGAGAACCGGCTCATTCGTTTTCAGCGCAACGCCGGGCATCGAAGCGAACTGCTTGATCTCGGACGCAACCCCAATCAAGTCGCGAGCTTTGGCAAAGTAAACCGGCTTGATCCCCAAGCGGTCGCGCGAGACGATCGCCATCCGCCGCGGTCCGTCGATCAAAACCAGCCCCCACATCCCGCGAAAACGAGCGAAACAATCGGTCCCCCATTGATCGTAGGCGGCGAGGATGACTTCGGTGTCGGTTTGTGATTGAAACTCGCGGCCGAGCCGCTCGAGTTCGCGCCGTAGCTCGACATAGTTGTAGATTTCACCGTTGAAAGTGATCCAGAGGCGACCGCGATACGACATCGGCTGCCGACCCGCCTCGCTCAAGTCCAAAATGGCAAGACGGCGGTGGCCGAGAGCCACTTGCCAATCGGCCAATCCCGGAGACTTGATCTCTCCAGCGCCGTCTGCCGTCATCGTCAGGAACGTCGTGCCCGCACCGTCTGGACCGCGATGGCTCACAGCGGACGTCATTTGGTCAATCGCAGTCGGATCGACCGGCGTCGAACGGCGGATTAGTGTAGCGATGCCACACATGCCTGTAGTATCTCTTAGTCGTTTAACCTGGAGCCAACGGCGACGGCGTACGGCGGCGTTCCGTCGCCGTTGGCTCCTGGTTAGACGATGCGCTGGCTGCGACCTTCGTCGCGGCCGCAGAACGGGTGCCGCTCACACCCGTCGAGGCAGTAAACGCAATTGGGACATCCCTGGGACGACTTAGCTGGCTGCCGCACGTCAAACGCTCGTAGCCGGCGGCGCGAAACCATTCACACATCTCTTCCTCGGTGTGCCGGTGGATATACCTTGGTGTGAAACGATCTCGGGCCGCATGCAGCGCCTCGCGGGCACCGTAGCGAACCGCGCCCTCCGGGTGACGCAGCGAGCGCAGCCACTGGTGAATAATATATAGCGGCACCAGCGGCGCCAGAGCAATGCTTTGGGCTCGATCCGGAAGGCGCCAAATCATCGGCCGCAGAGCGCGTTCCATCGTCATCAACATGCGTCGCTTAAGCGTTCGGCTTTCATCGTGGGGACTGTAGACCCAGACATAGAGCCGCCCATTTTCCACCGGCAATCGGGCGAGTCTATCGAACGCAGTCTTCGTGGAAAACGTGTGGTGGATTACGCCGAAGCTGTAGACAAAATCGAGCGTGCGATCGGCGAACGGGGGCGCAAACGCTGAAGCTTGTGCGATGTGGAGAAAGGGGTTTTTTCCAAAATGCTGATAGCCCGCGTCGACCGCGTGACCCAAATCGACCCCCACGATTTCGCAACCTTCCCGACGGGCCATATAGTCGGCTACGCCGCCGATTCCCATCCCGACTTCCAACGCCAGCTTGCCTTCCACTGGGAATTGGTCCAATTCCAGCACGAAGCGCATGCAGCGAAACCAGGCTTCGGGAGTCAAATTCCAATACGACCGGGCATCCCAATCGTAGCTGACCCATTCGCTGGAAAACGAGCGGAGCACGTCACTCTCACCCGGCATCGACGGTTCGTTTGGGAGCGCAAATCCCGGAAATTCACTGCGAAGCCGCTCGATGTGCAAATCGGCAAATCTCTGCGCCACGCCTGTCGAAAACGTCAGCAATCGCGGAATCCCACGATGGATCGGATAGAGCAACTTTCTCGAGCGATTAATCAACACGCCGGTGAGGATTTCCTTTGAAAGCGCGGCGGAATCTATCCCCAGCCGCTCAGCTCGCGCTGCATCGGCAGCGCCGAGCGGTTGATCGACGCTCTCCCACTGCCGGAGTTCCAGCCGCGTTCTGTCAAGCGGGCAAACCAAATGGTCCAATAGCCGCGGTTTCATGGATGCTTACGTTTGGCTGAGGGGCAGTTCGTCCGTAGCCAGCACATCGCGCGTTATTCGATACGCATTGGCCATGATCGTGAATGTGATGGTCGCTGATGGCAGCTCAGGCAGGACCGAGCCATCAACGATGTGTACGCGGGGAAGCTGCGGATGTTCACCGAGCAGATTCGTGCTGTTTGCTTCGCGACCAAGCGTCGGCGCCATCGGGAACGTGCTCCCGATGTGTTGTCCCTCGCCAGGCGTCCCCAGATAGTTCATGATCGGGAGCGGCCAAAACCCGAGTCTTCCGGCCCGTGATCGCAATCGCGAAAGCAGTTTGTTTATTTTCTTGTATACCGCACTGCACCTGAGATCATATCCTTTGAGTCGCAACCGTACCGGCCCGTTGGTTGCGTCGATCGCGCACTCGATGGGTGGACTTTCAGTAGAATGAAACAGTCCTTGAATAGCGCCGATCCTTGCTTCGAGGGCTCGCGCGGCGACATCGGACGCGCGCCCGAGAAAGGAGAAAAGTCGTTTCAGCCTTGCGGTTACCAGCGGATTATACGTAGAAAGTTGGAGGTGAATATTGTGGGGCGAAAGACTCGGATCGACGACCGCCATGAATAGCTGTGCGAGGGAGTATGTGCGCTCGGTCCGAACTCGCGATGCGTGGTCGAGAAACAACACCGGCGCCAAAAAGTATGGGTGAAACGCGATTCGCGCCTCACGAAGTCCGGCAATTGAACGCCCAAGTATCCGCAAATCTGATAGGACGCCGGCGCCGAGAAAGGCTCGATCCGATTCGTAACGAAATGATTCCCCGGTCATAGTGTTCACGCCAGAGACGATCACTCGATTCGGATGGCTTTCTAGCCGCTCCACAAGATGCTCGCGCAGGTAGCGGATTCTGCCCGATTCTATCCACTCCTGTAGCTGAGCACGCCCTTGGAAAATAGCATCATTCGGACATCCGGAGATGCACATGCCGCAGTAACGGCAGCGTTCAGGCTCGACGGCGAGCCGGGCGTCTCCGAACCAGATGCCATCCTTGTTGAGCCGCTCCCGGCTGCGCTCCATCCTCGCGCGCGCATTTGCGGCCTGGCGAGAGACCCTCAGTGCTGGCCGATGCACGTACCGGGGGTAGATGCCGTCCAGGTTATCGCTGGACCCGGCGGCAATCCCCAGCATGGGAGTGATAGCACGAAGTGCCTGGTCCCATCGATTCCAGGGTATGCCCCAATTTCTTACGTCCGCCGGTCGAGGAGGAAGCGTCGACGCACCCCAGACATTTAGCAGGCCGCCCTGCGCCCACGACTGGAGGAGCTTGGTTGATTCCTGCGCGTCTCCCTCCGTGGCCTCGGCGGCATAAGGGTAAAGGGACCGGAATTGGGGCCGAAGATTTACCCCTGGCCCATCAAACTCATATTCGCTTGCAATACTGCGGACGCCGTCATCCCAATCAGCGGGATCTGACGCCGCCATTCTTCGCTTGATCGCTTTTCCCGGCTCGTCGAGTTCCTTGCCAACGTCGAGGACAGTTATGTGATGCTCCGACTCAACCAAGGCCCGCAGACTTGCCAATGACGAGGGGCCGGTCCCGATCACAGTGAGATTCATCTGAGCGATATCGTCCTCTCGATCATCGACGGCAGATCATGCGACGGGATAAAGCTGACGTCTTTCAATTGCGGGTCGCAGCAGCCGTCGCAGATAAACCCCGTAAGTTGCCCAGCGGTCACGGGAAGCAGCGGCAACAACAGAGGTTCTGCGAAATAAAGCGGCCAGAGCATCCAGCGCACCGGTACGACTACGGAAGGCTTACAGCGACCCCGAGCCCGTTCGCAGAATCTCATCATTAGCGCCCGCATCGTGACGATCTCGGCGCCGCCGATCTCGACAATCGAGCCTTTCGAGGATTCGCCACCTGACCCTTCAACGAGCATCCAGATGTATTCCGCTAGGTCCTGAACGTCGATGGGCTGAACCTTTGCCAGGGCGCCACCAAACAGCGGCAGAACCGGAAGTCGCGTTAGTCTTTCAAGCGCCGTCCCGATCGGTGAACCCGGGCCCAGCACCATCGTTGGCCGAAGGATGATGTATGGGATTTGTGAATCCCGGACGGCCTGTTCGGCCGCCTGTTTGGACCTGGCGTAGGGGTATAGATGGCTCAGCGGCGAACGTACCGCTATCGAACTGATATAGATGACCTTGCTTACACCGGCTTCGCGGGCCGCGATGAGCAGGCGCCGTGTCGCCAGATTATTGATGGCGTCGAAACGCGTGCGACTTGCTTTTCCAGTTTCAGCAGCGACATGAACTAGGGTGTCGATACCCGCTAGATCTGGCTCAACCGTTTCGTTAGAGAGATCCAGACAACGTGATTCCACGCTTGGTGCGGCAGTTTCGGATGGCCTACGTGCGAGCGTAATCACCCGGTTCTTAGACGAGCGCGATGAGCCCAACAGTGCCTTGGCAAGAAACCCCCGGGTACCTGTGATTCCGACAACTTTGGAACCCTTCGAGTGTTGTCTCGATTCGACCATTGTATTCAAGGTCGCGTCCATGGATTCCATAGCGCAGCCGTCAGGCCGTGGCCGCCTTGACGTCGTGGGGCATTCCGTTTTCTACGGCACCGTTCGGCTTTGAGCTGACAATTTTCAGCCACCGGGCCAGGGCTTCGATGGCCACAACCGCCAGTGCGACCTCGATACCACGCGCGGGGAGCGAATATCGCGGCTCGATATGTAGGAGCCAGTGCGACATGGTTGGCACCGCCAAGACGCCGATCGCCAACAACCGCCCTCCTGGACACCCGCGCATCAATACGAGCCCGGCCAATGCGAATCCCAACAGGAGAAATTCTTGTACGGCGATCAATACCTTCACGGCCATGGAACTCAAATGGGTTGGGACGAAGATCCAAATCCGCACCGTGCTGACGAGCACCTTTTTCAGCGTGTTGGCCGGCATTCCGATAATTCGCGACCAAGCTTCGCGCCGAATCGCCGCTTGGGTGACCGGATCGGTCGCGGGCTTTCCCGTCTCCACCTCAATCTTCTGGAGGTGCTCAAAGTAATCGCGAACTGCAGGATTGTCGAAACCGCTGGTTCTCATGTCGTCGGGCTGACGGTCCCAATCCCAGGACCACCAGTCATACGAGTATTGATAGGTCCCCTCGAGCAATGATTTGGCCGCGGCCTGACTGCCGCGAACGAGTTGGCCGGGTTCGGGAGGATTGATGGCGGTCATCAGCACCAACATCCCTAGCGAAACCGCGGCGATGGGAGCGCTGCGGATAATCGCCTCGCGGAAGCTGCGTGTGGCGCGCCACAAAGCCAAGACAAAAACGATGCCGAGCAAACCGAAGTTCGGCCGCAGGCAGGCCACCGCGCCTAAAGCAAGCCCGCTCAAGAGCGACCTGCCAAGCGAGCGGTTCGGCCCAAGGAGGGGCAACACGCCGACAACTGCCAGCGATGCGAACACCAACGTCGCAAAGCTATTGTTGAACGTTGCGGCGTAGTAGCCGAGCGGATAATACAGCGCCGCAGTCCAATTCCCCCAAAGTTCAAGTCGTTGATCGCCGAACTGCGCAGCGATCCGTCCGACGCACCACGCTACCAGCGGCAGCGAGGCAATTTGCACGATCAGAACCGCGATCGGAACTCGCCACGCCTCCGGCAAGAGGAGATATACGACCGCGACTAAATACGAATAACCGGTCGGATGATACGTCATCGCGGTGCGCCCGGTCTGGACGATTTCGAGCGCCGCCTCGTGCGTCATCTGCGGTTCCGGCCCTCCATAGCTCGGCGGGCGATAATGCGACGGGCCCTTTGTCAGGAACAGCATCGCGCAACCAATCCCGACCGCCACAGCGTAGCACAGTAGACGATTGACGCGTGGAGCGCGCGCCGAAAGAGGTTCAGTGTTCATCGGACGAGTTTTGTAAGGACGGGATCCTCAACCGCCGCCGGCGATCGGAATTCTTGATTAAGCCGGAGTGCTTCCGCGTAAATCTGATCGGCAAACGCCTCGACCGTACACCGTCGAGCCCGCTTAATTCCGCCGGCCACAAGCCGCTTTCGCAGAGAACCATCATCTGCGATCCGCAACAGTGCCGCGCAAAGGGCCTCGGAGTCGTTCGGCGGCACCAGGAGACCATCGACGCCGTCTTCGATCGAGGTGGGAATTCCCCCCACGGCCGAACCGACAACCGTGCAACCAAATGCCCTGGCCTCGACCAACACCCGCGGAGTCCCTTCGCTGCGGCTGGGGACGACGAGCACGTCGGCGTCGGCAAATATCTGAAACAATTGGGGGCCAAAACTCAGATGCCCATGATGCACGACCGTCGCTCGCCGGCTCAACTCATCGAGTTCACGCAGTAGTTGTCCGGCTACGCCGTGGTCCACTGAATCACGTCCTCCCACGATTTCCAGCTCGGCGTCGGGAATCTGAGTCAATACGCGACGGAACGCGGACAATAGCGTGTCGACTCCTTTTTCATGCCGAAGAAATCCCACAAATAAGATCCGAAACGGCGCGTTTAGCGGTCGCCTCCGCGGCACGCTGATAATCTCTCGATCAAGGATCGTCGCGGAAACCGCGGCGCGGCCATGTTCGATTCCGTAATGTCGTGCCAACTCGTCGCCATGAGCGATCATCCGCGCATCGGGCCGCTCAATCAACCGCGATTGATTTCGGTCGATGACCCAAGCCGCCAAATGAGCCGCGAGCCGCTTTGGGCCGCGATACCAAGTGGATGTTGCCACCATCTGGCGCAAGTTGGCGCACACTTGATAGACGCGCGGACGCCGAGGATTCGACAACGACCAGGTCGCGGCAAGCGGCAGTTGAACGATTACGACGTCGCTTCGCCGCTCCACTTCACGGATGA
>DASZFO010000254.1 GCA_035939775.1 Pirellulales bacterium
GACCTCCGACCTCCGACCTCCGACCTCCGACCTCCGACCTCCGACCTCCGACCTCCGACCTCCGACCTCCGACCTCCGACCTCCGACCTCCGACCTCCGACCTCCGACCTCCGACCTCCGACCTCCGACCTCCGACGACTCCGGTTCGCAAGCGAACCGGTTAACGAGCGACCTTCGGCCGCCGACAACTAACACCCGAGTCCCCAGTCCCGAGCCCCCAGTCCCCATGCAACTGACCGTCCCCAAATTCGCCGCGCTTAAGGGCTCCGGGCAGAAGATCACGATGCTCACGGCCTATGATTATCCGACGGCCGCGCTGGTGGACGCCGCTGGGGTCGAGGCGGTCTTGGTCGGCGATAGTCTGTCGATGGTCGTGCAGGGGCATGAGACGACGCTGCCGGTGACGCTCGACCAGATGATCTATCATGCCGAGATGGTCGGCCGGGCGGTGCGGCAGGCGCTCGTGATCGTCGATATGCCGTTTCCCACTTGCTACCTGGGGCCGCACAAAGCGGTCGAAAGCGCCGGCCGCGTGCTCAAGGAAACGCGCTGCCAGGCGGTCAAGCTCGAAGGGGGCGCCGAGCAGGCCGACGTGATCGCCGCTCTCGTCTCGGCGGGCATCCCCGTGATGGCGCATTGCGGTCTGCGGCCGCAGAGCGTGCATCAGCTCGGCGGCTATAAGGTGCAGCGCGACGCCGAGCGGCTCCTCGCCGACGCCAAGGCGGCCGAGCAGGCCGGGGCGTTTGCGATGGTGCTCGAGTGTATTCCGTCGGAGCTGGCCAGGCGAGTAACCCAGAGCGTGCGGATTCCGACGATCGGTATCGGTGCCGGCCCCGACTGCGACGGACAGGTGCTGGTGATCAACGATCTCTTGGGCCTAACCAGCGGATATGTGCCCCGATTCGTGAAGGCGTACGCGGATCTCAAGGGCGTGATCATCGGCGCGGCGAGCCAATTTCGCGACGACGTGCGGGCCGGCAAGTTTCCCGGCCCAGAGCAGCAGTTCAATTAGTCATGCCCAATCATCTCGCCGCGGAAACCAGCCCATATCTGCTCCAGCACAAGGACAATCCGGTGGATTGGTATCCTTGGTGTCCGGAGGCGCTCGTCCGCTCGCGGGCGGAGCAGAAGCCGATCTTCCTGTCGATCGGCTACTCGGCCTGCCACTGGTGTCATGTGATGGAGCACGAGAGCTTCGAGAATCCGCGGATCGCGCTGCTCTTGAACGAGCATTTCGTCCCGATCAAAGTGGATCGCGAGGAGCGACCCGATCTCGACCAGATTTACATGAACGCCGTGCAGATGTTGACCGGCCGCGGCGGCTGGCCGATGTCGGTGTTTCTCACGCCCAACCTGCAGCCGTTCTACGGCGGCACATATTGGCCGGAGACGTCGCGCGGCGGAATGCCGGGCTTCGACCAGATTCTTGACGCCGTCGCCGCCGCGTGGCGGGATCGGCGCGGCGACCTTACCGTTCAGGCCGCGGAATTGACGGAGCACCTTCGGGCCGTGCAGATTCCGGCCGCGAGCGAGGGGCTCGGCGCCGCGGAATCGGAGAAACTGTTGCGGCAGGCCGCGACGGCGCTCGAGCGCTCGTTCGATTCGCATCACGGTGGCTTCGGCGGAGCGCCCAAGTTTCCGCACCCGATGGACCTGCGGCTGCTCTTGAGAATCTGGCGCCGCAATTCTCCCTCTCCCCTTACTGGAGAGGGTCGGGGTGAGGGCTCTTCACGTAGCGATTCGGCGCTCAAAGTCGTCGTCACCACCCTCGACAAAATGGCCGCCGGCGGCATCTACGACCATCTCGGCGGCGGGTTCCATCGCTATTCGGTCGATGAGCGCTGGCTCGTTCCGCATTTCGAGAAGATGCTCTACGACAACGCGCTCTTGGCCGGCTGCTACGTCGATGCGTTTCTAGCGACCGGGCGGGCCGATTATGCACGTGTCGCTCGCGAGACACTCGATTATTTTCTCCGCGACATGACCGATCCGGCCGGCGGCATCTACAGCACCGAAGATGCCGACAGCGAAGGGGAGGAAGGGAAGTTCTACGTCTGGACGCCTGCCGAAATCGAGGCCGTGCTCGGCGCCGATGCGGCCCGCACGTTTTGCTATGTTTATGACGTGAGCGATGCCGGGAACTTCGAACGCAGCAACATCCTAAACCTGCCGAAAACCATCGAGCAGTGTGCCAAGCTGCGGCAGCTCGATCAGGATCGCTTGCGGGCCGATCTGGCGGCATGGCGGGCGAAGCTGCTCGAAGCCCGCGGCAAACGCTTTCGGCCGGGGCGCGACGATAAAGTGCTCGTAAGCTGGAACGGATTGGCGATCGACGCGCTGGCCCAGGCGGCTGGCGCGCTCGACGAGCCGCGCTACCTCGCGGCGGCGACGGCGGCAGCCGATTTCATCCTCGCTCAAATGCGCCGCTCGGACGGACGGCTCCTGCACGTCTGGCGCGGCGAGGCCAAACTCGACGCATATCTCGACGATTACGCCTGCCTCGCGAACGCTTTGGTCTCGCTCTACGAAGCGGGCTTCAACGAGCGCTACATCGACGAAGCGGTCCGCTTGGCCGACATCATGCTGGCTCACTTCGCCGATCCGGCCCTCGGCGGCTTTTTCTTCACCGCCGACGATCACGAAGCTCTCGTCGCCCGCCAGAAAGATTGGCAGGACAGTTCCACCCCCAGCGGCAATGCGATGGCGGCCACTACGCTGTTGCGTCTGGGCAAGCTCACCGGACGACGCGATTACACCGACGCGGCAGCCGCCACCTTGCAAGCCGCGGCCGGCCTGATGGCACTCTTCCCCTCGGCCGCCGGCCAAATGCTCATGGCCCTTGACCTGCGCCTCGGCCCCACTCCCGAGATCGTAATCCTCGGCGACGATGCCCCCGACACCGCCGCCGTCCTGGCCGACCTGCGGCATCGCTTCATTCCGAACAAGGTCGTCGCATTTCGCGCGACTCCGCTGGCCTCTATCACATCCACCATATCGCCCGCGCTCGCCGCACTCTTCGAGGGCAAATCAGCTCAACAGCCATCGCCGACGGTTTTCATCTGCGAGAACCTCGCCTGCCAAGCGCCGATCACCGGCCGGGCCGCGGCAAACGATGCGTGGGAGCGACTGATGAACGGGGCGAAATAGTAGAAGCACGAAGCGAGCAACGATGAATCGCCTCAACCCGTAGTGTTCGTCCGTCATCGCGGCGCCGTGGAACGTCGGAAATCTCGGTCGAAATTGACTCCGTTCAGAAAATGGCCGAGAATGTCTGTATGAGCACGACCGGTGTTGACGAGGTAAAATGAAATGAATAAAGCCCTAACGATTGCTGAGATATATTCGCAGTTCGAATCCGAATGGGTTCTGCTCGACGACCCGCAGACCAACGCGGCGCTTGAGGTGCAAGCGGGCAAGGTGCTTTGCCACAGCAAGGACCGAGACGAGGTCTATCGCAAGGCAGTCGAGTTGCGGCCGAAACGCTTCGCGACGCTATTCACAGGCAAGATGCCCGCCGGGACGACGATCGTGTAATGACTTCGGCGTTCGACTCAAGGGACGGTTTGATAATCGTCGCGGCCGAACTTCAAGGACCATCGGGCAGCGCGATTTTGCGATTGGCTCTCGACACGGGTGCGACGACTACGTTGATCAACAGTAGCGTCTTGGTCGCGACGGGTTACGACCCGGCGGCGTCGCCAACTCGTTTTGAGGTGACAACGGGAAGCGGCGTGGAGTATGTCGCGCGCACAGTTTTACTCTGGCTGAGCGCGCTAGGCCGTCAAAGATAAGACTTCGCCGTTTTGGCCCACACCTTGCCGCCGAGCGCGGGCGTGGACGGGTTGCTCGGTCTCGATTTCTCGCGAGGCCATCTTCTCACGGTGGATTTTCGCGGCGGTCTGACCAAGTTGGGTTAAACCACGCCTCGCGCCAACGCTAATTCTCGATCGCGGCTATGCTTATCGATTCGCAAGCGCACTTCGTCGGAGATGGGTATCATCGCCTCTACTTCTGAATCCAGCGCACCATCGGCCAGCAAGGCCGACGGAACTAAGTCGCCGCGGCGGATTGCGGCGGCGCGAGCAGTTCCAGAATCCCGCGCAGCGGCGTTTCTACGTCATCCGGGCGGTTGTTGAGTTCGTAGTTGAGTTCGTAGATCGCGCGCTCGAGTAGATGGAAGTCGAAGAGGGCGTCGATGTGGGTGGGATTGGCGGGGAGCAGATCGGCGGTCGAGACGGCGGCGGCGTAGGCCCGCAGGAAGGCGGAACTGGTCCAGACGTACCAAAACTCGGCTGCTTCCTTGATGGCCATTTGAGCGTCGGGGCTGGTCACGCCCATTTGGGCCAGCCTCGGCGCGGATTGAGCGGCCGCGTAGTGGAATGAGCGGATCATGCCCGCGACGTCCAAGAGGCCCGAGCGCTTCATCCGCCGCGCGGCGAGCGGCCGATGCGGCTCGCCCTCGAAGTCGATGATCAAGAAGTCCTTGCCTGTGTACAGCACCTGACCGAGATGATAGTCGCCGTGGCAGCGGATTCGGCGGGCGACAATTTTCGGCTTGAGGATCGCGCGGAACCGCTCGAGCACCGCCTTCTCGCGGTCGAGAAGGTCGCGGGCGACCGGTGCGGCAGCCACCGGCAGCACATCCAGGCGTTGCCGCAAAGCGTTGAAGGAGTCGGCCAGCAGCTTGCGCGACGTTTGATACAGTGAACGCTGATAGAGAGTTGAGAAATTCTCGGGGGCGAAATTTGCCTCGTCGGTGTTCGCCAGCGCGACGTGCAGCTCGCCGGTGCTTCGGCCCAGGAGCATGGCGGATTCGAGGAAACCGCCGAGCAGTTGGTGGGCCAACGGCGAGGCCTCGCCCCGGGCCAGCTCCCAGAGCGAGCCGCGCGGCGTGGCGGCGGCGGATGGGCGGCCTTCGGCCGGCAGCGCCATGATTCCTTCCAGATAACGCTTCAAGAAATCGAGCGTGAATTGCCAGGCCGTGATCGTGTGCGGCGCATAGCCTTGCAACACGCCGATCGTGACCGGCTCTTGCCGCCGGATCACGAATTCAAGCGATCCGGCCAACCGCGGCGTGTTCGCGAAGCGGCCGTTCGTGCCGAGAATCCGGCCGATTTCCAATTCCGGATTCACGCCCATTTGGAGGCGGCGGAAGACCTTGAGGATCAGCTTCTCGTCGAAGATCACCGAGCTGTTGCTCTGCTCTGCCTTGCCGGGAACCGGTACGAGGGCCGTCGGCTCGGGGCCACCCAGTTCGTCGAGCGCTGGGGCAGGCCAACCGACCAATTCGCCGCGAGTTCCTTTCACGCGGCGACGATTGGCGATAAGGTCCAAGAGCATCGTCGCGCCTTGCGGTTCCTCCAGGGCGTCGAACAACACTCCAATCTCGCCGGACGCCGCAGGGGATCCCCCCTTTTGCTCCGATCCCGGCGCAGGTTCGCTCGAATGAGACGGTCCCCTGCGGTTCTTCGCTTGCAATTGAACGAGGACCGATTTCGGCCGATCGGCGAGGAATCGCTCGGCCTCGGCGCCCCACGCAACGGTGATCGGGAGCAAATACCCCTCCGGTTCCCCTTCGCGATACTCGACGCGCAAGAACAGCAGCATCGGGCCGTCGTGATTGGGTTTTTCCTTCTCATTGCCGGCGCCTTTCCCCTGCCGCAGAGACGCAATCCGATCGAGCGGAACGCTGTCGGCCACTTGCAGCGACTGGATCGGCCGCGACTTGCCGCCGAACCAGCGCCGATTCGGCAGCTCGCGGGCCAGAATCGATTCGAAGCTTGCCTTGTGCCGCCCCTGCAAGATTTCGGACCAGCGCGAGTTGACGGTCAACGTTGCCGGGCCGAGGACCGCGCCATCGACCTGGCCCGCATCGGCTTTGTCCGGCGCCAGATCGAACCAATTGAAGGCGTGCGACGAGAGCGTAAGCAAATACGGTAGTTTGCCGATCGCGGGAAACTTGGTTTGGCCGAAAAGTTCGACCGGACGACGACCGGCGAATTGCTGAAGGTTCAACTCGACATACTGCGTGAATCGCGAGAGGTTGGCGACCACCAGGATGTGCTCGTCGTTGTGGTGGCGGATGAACGCCAGGACGCGATGGTTTTCGGGGGTCAACTGCTCGTAGGTGCCACGGCTCAGGGCCGGATGGCGCTGCCGCAGGGCGATCAACCGCTTCATCCACCAGAGGAGCGAAGACGGATTGAGCTGCTCCGTCTCGACATTCACGGCGCCGAATAAGTATTCCGAATCGATGATCACCGGCGAATAAAGCATCTGCGGATTGGCCCGCGAGAAGCCGGCGTTGCGATCGGCGCTCCATTGCATCGGGGTTCGCACGCCGTGGCGATCGCCGAGATAAATGTTGTCTCCCATGCCGATCTCGTCGCCGTAATAGATCACCGGCGTTCCGGGCAGCGAGCAAAGCAGTCCGTTCATCAGCTCGATCGTGCGGCGATTATTCTTTAGCAACGGCGCCAATCGGCGGCGGATGCCGAGATTGATCCGGGCCTGCGGATCGCGGGCGTAAACGCGGAACATATAGTCGCGCTCTTCGTCGGTGACCATTTCGAGCGTCAGCTCGTCGTGGTTGCGCAGGAAGACGAGCCACTGGCAGTTTTCCGGGATCGGCGGCGTCTGCTGAAGAATATCCATGATCGGGAAACAATCTTCCATTTGGATCGCCATGAATAGGCGCGGCATCACGGGGAAATGGAAGGCCGTATGGCATTCGTCGCCGTCGCCGAAATAGGCGATCGCGTCCTCAGGCCATTGGTTCGCCTCGGCCAAGAGCATCCGCCCGGGGAAACGATCGTCCACGTGCTTGCGAAGTTTTTTGAGAAACTCGTGGGTCTCCGGCAAGTTTTCGCAGTTGGTCCCTTCGCGCTCGTAGAGATACGGCACGGCGTCGAGCCGCACTCCGTCCACACCGAGGCGGAGCCAAAAATCGAGCACGTCGAACATCGCCTCGTGAACGCGCGGATTGTCGAAATTCAAATCCGGCTGATGCGAGTAGAAGCGATGCCAGTAGTAGGCCTTTGCCACCGGATCCCACGACCAGTTCGAGACCTCGAAATCCTTGAAGATGATCCGCGCGTCCTTGTACTTTTCCGGCGTGTCGCTCCAAACGTAGAAATCGCGGGCGGAGCTGCCCGGCTTAGCCCGGCGGGCTCGCTGAAACCAACGATGCTGGTCCGAAGTGTGGTTGAGCACCATCTCGGTGATCACTTGCAGGCCGCGGCTATGCGCTTCGCGCACGAACCGCTTGAAATCCGCCAGGGTGCCGTAGGCTGGGTTCACGTCGAGATAGTCGGCAATGTCGTAGCCATCGTCGCGCAGCGGCGAAGGATAAAACGGCAACAGCCAGAGTGCCGTGACGCCGAGGTCTTGCAAGTAGTCGAGCTTTTCCGTCAATCCCGGAAAATCGCCGATGCCGTCGTTGTTGCTGTCGTAGAAGGCACGGACGTGGAGCTGGTAAATCACCGCGTCCTTGTACCAAAGCGGATTCGCCGGGGCGTAGCCCGACTTGGAATCGGTCTTCGGCAAGGGTTCCGTAGCGCCGGCGGTCGACGTCGGTAAGATCGTGCTAAGTGGCATGTGAGTCCATTGCTCCACTTTCCGCCGTGAGGGTCAAACGTGAATAAGAAAGTCTCTGACTTTGGCAAGCACCCTCACCCCTGCCCTTTCCCAAAGAGCGAGAGAGAAGCGCTGCTGTCGGCAGCACGTTGAATTATTGCGTATCGACCGGCTTCGGGCCAAGGACAAGTGCCGCATGACCGGGAAAATACCAGTGCTTTGTGTCTAGTACGCCGGTACCGGAGCCGCCATAGCGGGGGTCTTCGCTCGACCAAATGACTCGCCAATCGCAATCGGGCGGCGGCGCCACGAGCGGCTCGGCCAACGGCGAGTATTCCAGATCGCGCCCCAGATTCACCATCAGCAGCCGGTCGTCTCCCGCCTCGCCGAAGAATCGCAGTGCAAATGCTTCCGGCCCGAGCACTGCGCCGAAGAGCCGATCCGCTCGCTGGGCCGAGAAGACCGGATCGTCGCGACGCAGGCCGAGCAAATCGCGATGCAGCGTCAGCGCCGCGACGTTTTGCTCGCGCTCGCACCAATCCAGCTTCGAGCGCTCGAAGGTCTGTGGGTCGCCGGGATCGGCGAAGCATTCGTCGACGTCCGGTCCGCTGAGGCTGCGAAATTGCTTCAGCGCTTCGTGCCGCCCTTCGCGGACGAGCTTGCCGAGATCCACCTCGTGGTCGGCGAAAAACAGGAACGGCGCGGAGGCGCAGAATTCCTGACCTTGAAACAACAACGGCGTGCCGGGGGCCAACAGCATGAGTGCCGTGAGCGCGCGGTAGCGGCCGGGCGAGGTCAACTCGTGGCCGCGCCTCCCGTGCGCCGAATTGCCGATCTGATCGTGGTTCTGCAGAAAGATGACGAATTGCTCGGCGTCGAGGCCGAAGCTCGAGCCGCCGCGCCGCCGCTGCTGCCGCCCATTCCATTGCCCCTGATAAAGGTAGCCCCATTTGACTGCTGAGATCAACTCTTGTGGCTTGCCGCGATAATCCGCATAGTAGTGTTCGGCATGGCCGGTCATGGCGACTCGGGCTGCGTGGTGAAAATCGTCATTCCACGCAGCATCGAGACCGTAGCCGCCCAGCTCGGTTGGCCGCAGCAGCCGCGAGTCTTGGAACTCATTCTCGGCGACGACGAGCGTCTTCCGCCCGCGGGCGGCCTCGCGCACCCGCCGGCCAATCGCAGCCAGAATATGTTCAGGGGAATCGTCGAGGATGGCATGAACGGCATCCAACCGCAGTCCATCGACATGAAACTCGTCGATCCAATATCTGGCATTCGAGATGAAAAACTCGCGGACGGGTCCGCAATGGGCCGCGTCGAAATTGATCCCCTCGCCCCAGTCGGTGTGATGCCGCTTCGAGGTGTACTCGGTCGAGAATTGGGCCAGATAGTTCCCGGTCGGGCCGAAATGGTTATAGACCACGTCGAGGATCACACCCATCCGCAAGCGATGGGCTTCATCGACGAAGCGGCGAAAATCGTCGGGCATGCCATAAAGGCGCGTCGGCGCGAACAGATCGACGCCGTCATACCCCCAGCCGAATCGCCCGTCGAACTCGGCGACCGGCATCAACTCGATGAGTGTGATGCCGAGTTCGGCGAGTTGCGGAAGTTTCGCAATCGCAGCCTGAAACGTTCCTTCCGGAGTGAACGTGCCGATGTGCAGTTCGTAGACGATTTGTCCCTTTCGCGACGGGCCGGTCCAATCGGAGTCGGACCACTCGTAAGCCAGCGGATCGACCACCATCGACAGGCCGTGCGGGCCGTCGGGCTGAAATCGCGAGGCTGGATCGGGATAGGGCTGCGCCCCGTCATCCAAGCGGAAACCATACAGCGTGCCGGCAGCGGCGTCGCGCGCGAAGCCTGAGAAATGACCGTCGGCTTCCGGTTCGAGCGCGACCGACAATCTCCCAAGCTCATCCATTGGCTGACGGTCACTACTGAAAGTGACTTCAACCTTCCATCGTCGCGGCGCCCAGACTCGAAAATGAACGCCTCCACTTGGTTGAATCTCCGCCCCGATCGGCAGCCGACGGCTCAGGGCAGGCGGCTGACTCAAACTTGACCAATCTGACCGGGTTACGTTCATCTCACGATCCTTCGCGGTGACCGAAAGTTAACGACTGGAATATGTCGCTCATTTCGGCCAGTCGGCCTGGGGATCGAAGTTTACGATCGGCAGGGCTGGGGTGATCGGAATTTGCAGGCGGAGATATGGCTTGTCGGCGGCCTTGTGGCAACTGTAACAGCCTTCAATAGTAAACCGATAGGCCTTTTCAAAGGCGCCCTTGTCTTTCGACTTGATGGCCGTCCCCAATTGCTTGAGCGGGCTGTTTTCGAGCGATTGAAGAATGGCCGGCAGGTCGATCTCGCGGCCCGCGTTATCCTTCCTTTTGGGAATGATTCGCACGGCCCAGGCCAAATGCGAGCGGGTTTCGCTCCAGAAGAAATCGGCCAGGGGCCAATTCTCCTTTTCTCCGGCGAACCAAAGATTCGAAAACTGCATTGCCACATCGGTCATCGCATGCGATTGGTCGGGCACCTTTCCTTTCAAAACGGCCAGATCGCCGTCAATCGTCGCTAAATCGGGGACCTTCTTAACGGAACTCTCGGCAGCGGTGGCCGGGGCAACCTCGCCCCGACTGGCGAACGACGCCAAAACAAAACCGATTGCCATGCCGGTCGATAGAACGATCAAGTGGGGAAATTTGCGACTGGACATTTTGAGACTGCTCCCTATCTCCTGGTGCACACGCGAGTAGAGGATTGACGCACCGCACGGGGCATCTTATGTTGCCGGGCGGGCTGCTCGCAATATGGTCGCCAGCGTCGACGTGGTCAGGCGTATCATTTGCGGGTAACGAGCAAATAACGAACCGTCACCCTTGTTTGCGCCATCCACCGGCACCTCCCATGCCGCAGATTTTCGGCCCGGAATTCAACACGATTTCCAGAGTGACGATCTTCGGATCGGCCATCATCGTGGCCTTTTTATTCTGGGTTGCCGAGATCTTGTATCGGTCTCCGTATGCGACCGGCGCGGACACGGCCTATGTCCAGCCGGTGCCATTTAGTCATGAACATCACGTTGGACAGTTGGGATTCGACTGCCGGTACTGCCACACTTCGGTCGAGAACTCCTCGTTCGCCGGCATTCCTTCGACCAAGATTTGCATGAACTGCCATTCGCAGATGTGGGTTGGCAGCGCGATGCTCGCCCCGGTTCGCGAGAGTTATGCCTCGGGCCGATCGATTCCTTGGCAACGCGTACACAACTTGCCGCAATTCGCTTACTTCGATCACAGCATTCACATCCGCAAAGGAGTCGGCTGCGTCACATGCCACGGCCGCGTGAATGAAATGCCGCTCACCTGGCAGGCGGGTTCGTTGCAGATGAGCTGGTGTCTCGAGTGTCACGATCGGCCGGCCGACTACATCCGACCGCGAGAGCAGGTCTTCAACATGAAATGGGAAGCGGCCGTGAATCAGGCCGAGATCGGCAAACGGCTAGCCGCCGACTACCATGTGCAAAGTCGGATCGATTGTTCCACGTGTCATCGCTGAACCGCGGAGTCCCCGGATATGGATTACGCCGCAATGCGGGAAAAACTGGCCGCGACTTCGGGAAAGCGCTTCTGGCGCTGTCTCGAAGAATTAGCCGACGACCCCGAGGTCGAGACGCTGCTGCTGCGCCAATTTCCAGGGCAGGCAACGGCTTGGGCCGATCCGCTTGACCGCCGAAAGTTCCTGTCGCTATTGGGGGCGTCGCTCACCTTAGCGGGAATCTCGGGCTGTTCCGTGCAGCCCCCGGCGGAAACGATCATGCCCTATGTCCGTTCGCCGACGAAGTTGACGCCGGGCGTTTCCCTCTTTTTCGCCACGGCCGTGACGATCGGCGAATCGACGACCGGCCTGTTGGTCGAAAGTCATGAAGGCCGGCCGACAAAGATCGAAGGGAACCCCGATCATCCGGCCAGCAGCGGCGCCACCGACATCTTCGCGCAAGCGGCGATTTTGGATATGTACGATCCGGATCGCTCGCAGACCGTTTCCTCCGGCGACCAGATCAGCACCTGGGGAGACGCGGTAACGGCAATCCGCGCCGCGATCGAAGGGCAGCGCGGCAAGCACGGCGCCGGCTTGCGGTTCTTGACCCCGACGGTCACCTCGCCGACATTGGCCGGCCAGCTCGACGCAATCCTCAAGGCATTTCCGGCGGCCCGCTGGCATCAATATGAGCCGGCCTCGCGCGATGCGCGCTGGGAGGGCTCGCGCCTGGCGTTTGGCGAATTCGTCAACACGATCTATCATTTCGACCGTGCCGACGTAATCTTCTCGCTCGACGCGGATTTCTTGGCCCCGCCGGGGAATTTGCAGTACGTCCGCGATTTCATCGACCGCCGCCGCGTGACCGCGAGCGCGAGCGACGCCAAGCGAGCCACGATGAATCGACTGTACGTCGCGGAATGCACGCCGAGCATCACCGGGGCGAAGGCCGATCATCGCTGGGCGATGCGGGCCGCGGAGGTGGAACTGTTCGCTCGAGCCGTCGCCGCGAAGCTCGACCCCAATCTGAAGTCGCTCGCGGAAGGAATGTCGCATCCGGTCGCGGACGCCGCGGTCGAGGCACTCGTGCGCGACCTTCGGAAATCGGGGGCGAAGAGCGTCGTCGTGGCCGGCGATCGCCAGCCGCCGGCGGTCCATGCACTGGCGCATGCGATGAACGACGCGCTTGGCGCCGTCGGTACGACCGTGACGTTCACCGATCCGATCGAGTTCGCGCCGACGAATCAAATGAAATCGCTAGCCGATTTGGCGACCGATATGGCCGCCGGTTTCGTCGAGCTGCTAGTGATTGTCGGCGTGAACGCGGCGTACAGTGCTCCGGCCGACTTGGAATTCGCTAAGCGTCTCGCGAAAGTTCCCCTATCGGTCCATGTTGGACTCTATCGAGACGAGACGGCGGTGCTATGCAGTTGGCATATTCCGAAAGCTCATTTCTTGGAGTCGTGGAGTGACGCCCGATGCTTTGATGGCACGGCGACGATCGTGCAGCCGCTCATCGCTCCCCTTTACGGTGGCCGAACGCCGCACGAAGTGCTTCAGCTTTTCGTCGTACCAGCGGAAATGACGGGCTATGAAATTGTCCGCGATTACTGGCGGCGCCGATGGAAGGATGCGAATCGCCCCGAGGATTTCGAGACCTTCTGGGAGACCGCCGTTCACGATGGTTTTGTTCCCGACACCGCGCTCTCAGAGAAAAAGGTTGCGATTCAACAAGATTGGATTCGAAACATCGGGGCAGTGAATTCGGCGACAACGCGAAACGGCGCCGTTTCCGAGCGGCCTCTGGAAATCGTCTTCGCGACCGATCCAACGATCTTCGACGGCCGCTTCGCGAACAACGGTTGGCTGCAAGAATTGCCTAAGCCGCTCACGAAGCTGACCTGGGACAACGCGGCGCTTATCAGTCCGGCAATGGCTGAGCGGCTGGGAGTATCGGCCATGGTGAGCGGGCACGGCGGCGAGCATGGCGAAGTGACCGTCGACGTGGTCGAGTTGCACTACGCCGGTCGCAAGCTGCAAGCGCCCGTCTGGATCATGCCGGGGCAGCCGGACAATTCAGTCACGGTGCATTTAGGCTATGGTCGAACGGCCGCGGGACGCATAGGAAGTGGAATCGGCTTCAATGCCAATCTGCTCCGCACGTCGGCGGCCCCGTGGTTCGGCAGCGGATTGGAGATTCGCAGGACGGGCGCGCAATCGCCGCTCGCCTGCACTCAGTATCACCACCGGATGGAAGATCGAGATCTCGTGCGGACTGCAACGCTCGATGAATTCCGCCGCGATCCGACGTTCGTCAAAGAGTCGACCAAATCGGACGTCGCCGGCCACGGCCAGCGCACCTTGCCCACGCTCTATGCTCCGCAGGAGCATTCTTATAACGGCTACAAATGGGGAATGGCCATCGATCTCAACGCTTGTATCGGCTGCAATGCGTGCGTCGTGGCGTGTCAGGCGGAGAACAATATCCCCGTCGTCGGCAAGGAGCAGGTCACGCGCGGCCGCGAGATGCACTGGATTCGGATCGACCGCTACTATCGCGGCAAGCCCGACAATCCAGAGTATTTCTTTCAGCCAGTCAATTGCATGCAGTGCGAGAATGCACCCTGCGAGTTGGTTTGCCCGGTCGAGGCGACGGTGCATAGCGACGAGGGACTGAACGACATGGTCTACAATCGCTGCGTCGGCACGCGCTATTGCTCGAACAACTGCCCGTACAAGGTTCGCCGCTTCAATTTCCTCCAATACAGTGATTTCACGACTCCCAGCTTGCAACTCTTGCACAATCCGGAGGTGACGGTGCGCAGCCGTGGCGTGATGGAGAAATGCACGTATTGCGTGCAGCGGATCACGCAAGGCCGGATCGCGGCCGAGAAGGAGGACCGCCGAGTGCGCGACGGCGAGGTGCTCACCGCCTGTCAAGCGGTCTGCCCAGCCCACGCGATTTCGTTCGGCGACCTGAACGATCAAAAGAGCGAGGTCGCCGCGTGGAAAGCCCGGCCGCTCGAATACCCATTGTTGGCAGAGTTGAACACCGTGCCGCGAACGACGTATTTGGCGGAACTGCGAAATCCCAATCCAGAAATCGAGAACGCGTAGAGAAGCGGAGGTCGAGACCGCGTAGAGAAGTGGACGCACAGCGTCCGACCGTTTCCCCTCCCTTTTGGGAGAGGGTTAGGGTGAGGGGAAGCGGCGTTTTATGTTGTTCCCCTCACCCCGGCCCTCTCCCAGAGGGAGAGGGAGAACAAGTGCCGATCGTCCGAGGCGGAACACAAGACATGTCTGACCAAACCTCACGATCCGCCGGAGCCGCCGATCGGGCCGATCCGCTCCGCGATTATCCCGTGATCCAGCCGGGGCACACGTTCGCTTCCATCACCAACAAGATCAGCTCGATCGTGCTCACTCGCGGCACGCCGCGCGGCTGGTGGATCGGGTTCAGCGCGGCGACGGTGCTCGTCGTCGTGCTCTTCTATTCGATCGTCTACTTGCTTGCGATGGGCGTCGGCGTCTGGGGAATCAATATCCCGGTGGCGTGGGGCTTCGCGATCGTCAATTTCGTGTGGTGGATCGGCATCGGACATGCCGGCACGCTCATCTCCGCTATTCTGCTCTTGCTGCATCAAACATGGCGCACCTCGATCAACCGCTTCGCCGAGGCGATGACGCTGTTCGCCGTGACGAGTGCCGGGCTGTTCCCGCTTTTGCACCTCGGGCGGCCCTGGTTCTTCTATTGGCTCATTCCCTATCCGAACACGATGGACCTCTGGCCGCAGTTCCGCAGCCCCCTGGTCTGGGATGTGTTCGCGGTCGGAACGTATTTCACCGTCTCGTTGATGTTCTGGTATGTCGGGTTAATTCCTGATCTGGCGACGATCCGCGATCGCGCGACGAGCCGCGCCGGGCAGATCGTCTACGGCTTCCTGGCGATGGGGTGGCGTGGTTCGGCGCGACACTGGAAGCGCTACGAGACGGCCTATCTGCTGCTCGGCGGATTGGCGACGCCTCTGGTCGTGTCCGTGCATACGGTGGTGAGCTTCGATTTTGCCGTGGCGATCGTTCCCGGCTGGCATTCGACGATCTTCCCGCCATATTTCGTCGCCGGGGCGATCTTCTCCGGCTTCGCGATGGTGCTGACGATCGCGATTCCATTGCGGGCGTTTTACCACTTGGAAGACGTCGTCACGCTTCGACACCTCGAGAACATGGGAAAGATTCTGCTCGTGACCGGCCTGATGGTCGGCTTCGGCTATGGGATCGAGACGTTCATGGCCTGGTACGGCGGAAATCTATTTGAGTATTCGCACTTCGTCGATCGGATGTTTGGCGCTTATGCGTGGGTGTTTTGGACCGTGATCTGCTGCAACGTGCTGTCGCCGCAATTCCTCTGGTTCAACTTTTTCCGCTCGAAGCCTTGGTTTCTATTCATGATCGCGCTGGTGATCAATATGGGGATGTGGCTGGAGCGGTACATGATCGTCGTCGGGGGTCTGCACCGCGACTTCATGCCGTCGGCTTGGGGCATGTATCATCCGACTGTTTGGGACTGGGCGACGTTCATCGGTTCGATGGGACTGTTCGTCTGGCTCATGTTCTTATTCATCCGCTTCCTGCCGATGATCTCGATCGCCGAGATGCGCACTCTGCTGCCGCCGGCGCAGGCGACAAAGACCTTGGAGGAACGACATGAACACTGAGCCATCTCTATATGGGCTGCTCGCCGAATTCACGGATCCGGTCGCGCTCGTCGCCGCGACACAAGCGGCCCAAGACGAAGGTTACCGTCGCATCGAGGCGTACACGCCGTTCCCCATCGAGGAGTTGGCCGAGATCATCGGCTTCACCAAGACCCGCGTGCCGTTGGTCGTCCTCATCGGCGGGATTGTCGGCTGCGTCGGCGGGTTTTTCATGCAGTATTATGCCTGCGTGATCAGCTATCCGCTCAACGTCGGCGGCCGGCCGATCGATAGTTGGCCGGCGTTTGTTCCGATCACCTTCGAGTTAACAATCCTCTGCGCTGCGCTCGCGGCCGTGTTTGGGATGCTCGGGCTGAACCGCTTACCGATGCCGTATCACCCATTGTTCCACGTGCCGGAATTTGCTCGGGCCAGTCAAGACCGGTTCTTTCTCTGCATCGAGACGAGCGATCCGAAATTCGAGTTGGAAAGCGCCAGAGAGTTTCTGGCGAGCGTAGGCGCGAGAGAAGTGAAGGAAGTGCCGCAATAGGGTCGCGTCAATGTCATTCGGAATACACGATTCGAATCCAAACTACAGGCGGCCTGAAGGGCCGCGGGAGCCCACCCCAAGGTGGAGCGACGTTCTCCGTAAGGAGAACGGAGCGGAACCCTGGGACGACCGAGTCAACCCGCGCGCTCGCGGCCTGAAGGGCCGCCGGAGAGTACGCGCGCCGGCGAAGCGGTTGGCAAGGTTAAGACGGGGAATCCGTCGCCCTTTCAGGGCCAAGATGACGTTGGGAATCGCTGGCCCAGGGTTTCGCTCGACAGTCCTAACGGACGGTCTCGCTGCACCCTGGGCTGGGCTCCGACGGCCTTTCAGGCCGAGGCAACCGCCGCGCATTCTGTCCTGCCGCGGCAATCTGCCGGCGTTTGTGATTATTTGTGCGCTCGTGTCTCTCGTCGGTTGTCAGCAAGAGATGGGCAAGCAGCCGGCATTTCGGCCGCTCGAGCCGAGTGGGTTCTTCGCCGATGGCCGATCGGCGCGGCCGCTCGTTACCGGGACGATCGCCCGAGGACAATTGGAGACCGACGTCGGATTCTTCACGGGCCGGCGCGAGCGCGCGCCGCAACCGGAGATCGTGGCGGCGGCAGGCCAGGAAGCAGGAAAACCCACCGTCCGGTTGGTAAATCCGGACGACATGGCAAGCTACGTTGACAACTTTCCCTTCGCCATGACGACGCAAATCCTCGACCGGGGCCGCGAGCGATTCACTATTTACTGCGCGGTATGCCACGGGACCTACGGATACGGTGACGGCATCGTGGTCCGCCGCGGCTTCAAGGCGCCGCCGTCGTATCACATCGACCGGCTGCGCGACGCCCCGGTCGGCTACGTTTTCGCCGTGGCGACCTATGGCTATGGGGCGATGGCCGATTACGCGGAACAAGTCGCGCCGCGCGACCGCTGGGCGATCGTAGCCTACATCCGAGCCCTGCAATTGAGTCAGCGTCTAAAGTTGGCCGATCTCTCGGCGGACGAGCGCGGGCGGATTATTCCCAAGTTGGAGGCCGACGGCAGTGGACCAAAATGAGTTGATCCATGACCGGCTCCTGCCGCGATCGCTCCTGGCCGGCGCGATCGGGATCGCATTCTGCCTCGCCTGCTGGATTTTTCGGCCGGAAGCATTTTTCCGAGGGTATCTGGTTGGCTACATCTTCTGCATCGGAATCCTGCTGGGGTGCATGGCGATCGAGATGATGTATCGGCTGACCGGAGGCGGCTGGGGCGAAATGATTCATCGTCCGATCGAGGCGGCGCTGCGAACGCTGCCGCTGGCCGCGCTGTTCTTCCTGCCCGTGATCGCCGGAATGCATCGACTTTACATCTGGACGAGCGCCTCGACGGCGGCTGACCCAACTCTGGCCCGTCAGAGCCAGTACCTGAACACGACTGCATTCGTGGTACGCGCCGCTGTTTACTTCGCGGTCTGGCTGACGCTGGCTTTTCTGTTATCGAACTGGTCACGACAATTGGATCGCACCGGGGATGCGGCGATTGTCCGCCGACTCGGGGTCCTGAGCGGTCCAGGGGCGGTGTTATTCGCGCTCGCCGACACGTTCGCGGCCATCGATTGGCAGATGTCGCTAGAGCCGCATTGGACTTCGACGATCTTTCCGGTGATCTTCGGGATCGGCCAGTTGTTGAGCGGATTCGCATTTGCCACGTTAGCAACGACCGTGCTTTCGTCCCATCCGCGCGTGACACGACCGGTCGGCAAGCTATTCCTGCAGGACTTGGGAAGCCTGCTGCTGGCGTTTGTCGCATTCTGGGCTTATGTTTCGTTCGCGCAGTTCTTGCTGATTTGGAGCGGCAAT
>DASZFO010000255.1 GCA_035939775.1 Pirellulales bacterium
GCGAGCCCAAGGATATCGAGGAACTGCGGCGGCTGATCGACAATCACCGCGAGCAGACCGGCTCGACGGTCGCGGCGCGGTTGCTGGCCGATTGGAAGAACAGCCTGTCCAAATTCAAGAAGGTCATGCCAACCGACTACAAGCGGGCCCTCCAAGAGATCGCACAGAGGCGAAGCGCCGGCTCTGCGAAAGACAATAGCGCGTCGTTCGACTCCGAGCGGGCTGCCTTGGCGGCCTTGCCTGGAGGACGCATTTAGAACCGCGGATGCGATGACTCTCGTCGATCCGCGACTCGATAGACCTGCCTCGCTGCTCTGCACCGCTGAAATCATCAACCCTCTGACCGACGCCACGAGTACCGAACGGATGGGAAAGCCGACCGGCTTCACCGAATTTTCGCGGCACGCTCCGCAGGAGCGCGACCCCGCGCTGCGCGTGCTCGACTGGAGCGAGTTCCACGAGCACTTGAGCGTCGGCGAGCTGCGCGAACAGGGTGCGCGCTGCATGGATTGCGGCGTTCCGTTTTGCCACACCGGCGACTTGATGGCCAACATGGCGGCCGGCTGTCCCGTCAACAACCTCATTCCCGAATGGAACGACCTCGTCTATCGCGATCGTTGGCGCGAGGCCCTCGATCGCCTGCACGCGACCAACAACTTCCCCGAATTTACCGGCCGTGTCTGTCCGGCCCCGTGCGAGGGCTCGTGCGTGCTCGGCATCATCGAGCCGCCGGTGACGATCAAGTCGATCGAATGCGCGATCATCGACCGCGGCTTCGAGGAGGGCTGGGTAACCGCGAAACCGCCCAGGTCGCGCACATGCAAGACCGTCGCCGTGGTCGGCTCCGGGCCCGCAGGATTGGCAGCGGCCGCCCAGCTCAACAGCGCCGGCCATACGATCACCGTCTTTGAGCGGGCCGACCGCATCGGCGGCCTGTTGATGTACGGCATTCCCAATATGAAGCTCGAGAAATCGATCGTCGAGCGCCGCGTGAAGCTCTTGGCCGACGAGGGAATCGAGTTTCTGACGAGCAAAGATGTCGGCCGCGATCCGACGGGCGCGCAGCTGCTCGAGCAGTTTGACGCCGTCGTGCTTTGCACCGGGGCGACGCGGCCGCGCGATTTGCCGATTCCGGGCCGCGACCTCAAGGGAATTCATTTCGCGATGGAATTCCTGCACGCGAACACCAAGAGCCTGCTCGACTCAGGCCTTGGAGACGGCCGCTACATCAGCGCGAAGGACAAGCGCGTGATCGTGATCGGCGGCGGTGACACGGGGACGGATTGCATCGGAACCTCGATGCGGCACGGTTGCCGCAACCTGGTCAACTTCGAGATTGTGCCGATGCCGCCACAGGTGCGGGCCGCAAACAATCCGTGGCCTCAGTGGCCGCGCGTCTTTCGCGTGGACTACGGGCACGCCGAAGCGACCGTCAAATTCGGTCGCGACCCGCGTGAGTTTGCGATCTCGACCGTCGAGTTTCAATCGGACGGCGCGGGCAACGTCCAGGCACTCAAGGCGGTGCGAGTCGACTGGTCCAAGCCGATTCCCGGCAAAGCTCCATTCAGCGTCGTCGAAGGATCGGAGGAGATCTTCGAGTGCGACCTGGTTCTTTTGGCGCTCGGATTCCTGGGGCCGGAGACGGCCGTTTCCGGGCAGCTTGGGGTCGAGGTCGACGAGCGCGCAAACTACAAGGCGCCTTACGGAAAGTTCCGCACGAACGTCGAAAACGTCTTCGCGGCCGGAGACTGCCGCCGCGGCCAGAGCCTGATCGTCTGGGCCATCAACGAGGGCCGTGGCGCAGCGCGGGAATGCGATCGCTTCTTGATGGGCTCAACAGACCTGCCCTAGCGGTGAGGACCTCGGCGCGGGCAAATCGCGGCTCTGCGCCGCGCTCGCCGCATGCACGAGATTGGCCACCCGCTGACGCCGACTAGAGCAGCTTGCCGTTGTAGTTGACTTTGCAGTTTTTGAGCTTGCTCTTGAGCTTTTGAGCGCCGGTCGGAGTCACTGAAGTCTGCAGGAGTGCGATTCCCTCGAGCGTCTTGACTTTCAGAAAGGCCGGGATCGACCTGTCGCTGATGAGCTTGTTGTTCTCGAAATAGATCGACTTGAGACTTTTCAACTTGGAAAAGAAGTTCAGCATCGCGTCGTCGCTGAGCGACTCATTTTGATGCACCGACAGGGTGTGAAGGTTCCGAAGATAGGGCATCGCTTCGAACGCCGCATTGGTGCAGTTGGCAGCGCCGACGTCGAGCACTTCCAACGTTTTGATGTTTGAGATGCCGTGATACGCTTCGATGCTCAAATAGGGATTGTCGTACATCGACAGAACCTTCAGTTTCCGCAGGCCCTTTTTCTTGGTGACGAGCTCATTCAATCCACGTCCGCGAACCGCCTGCATCTTCGCCATCATCAAAGTTTCGAGCTCGGTGAAGGGCTGCAGGTACTTGAGTCCGTCGTCGGTCACGTAGCTCCCGGTGAGATCCAAATATTTGAGATTCACCAGCGGGGCCAGCATCTCGAGATGTTCGTCGGTGAACTGAGAGATCTGCCCAACCGACAATTTTTCGAGCTGGGTCATTTTGGCGATCTCGGCGATGCCCGCCGTCGAGAATTTCGCCTGGTCGACGTACAACTCGACGAGCTGCTTCATTTGGCTGATTTGGGCCATTGCCGCGTCAGAGTTTTTGTCCTTTTGCGCACCCTTGGTCATCGCCAGGGCGGTCACGTTCTTCATTTTGGCGACGTTGGCCAGTGCCGCGCCTGAGTAATTGAGGTGGCTGATATTCAGCTTTTCGACTTTGTCGAATTTGGGCAGCGCGGCCAGGCCGGCATCGCTGATGGTGCTCCCTTGCAACTCGAGGGCCGTCAGCTGGTCGCGGACCTCGGGAAACGATGACAGCTCCGCAAGCTGCTCGTTCGTCCTGCGGTAGGTTGGCGTCGAATTGAATTGAGCGAGCGCTTCCTGAGCGGTTTTTTTCGGCGGCTCAGGCGTCGCCGGGGCGGCCTGCGGCGCGGCCTTGGGCGCTTCCCCCTGCTTCACGACCGGCGCGGGAGGCGGCGCTGCCTCTTTCGGTTTACCGTGGATCAGTTCACTAAATGTGGGCGGCTTTTCGCATCCGGCCAGGGTGCAGATCGCTACGGCCAGAGCGCTCGTTGCGATGGCCTGCATGAAAATCCGTGGGCCGCTTCCGCTGCGGTTCGGCTTCCGCCGCGCAACGGCTGCTCGTGGTTTGGTCACCATTGGCGGGAAAACTCCTTCGTGGTGAGACGCCGACAAATGGTGCGCCGCATATCGAAAACGAATGCGGTGCGAGAAAAACAAGAGGAGGCACGTCCACAGCGGAGCCGAGCGCGGGCCGCCATGTGACAGCCGGTTCATCATACCGGCGTTTTCCGCCGAAGCAAAGAAAATGTCCGCGCGTTTTCCGGCCGAATGGAACCGGATTGCACCTGTAAGCCGCCCGATGATTT
>DASZFO010000256.1 GCA_035939775.1 Pirellulales bacterium
TCAGGCTGAGCACTTCCTTGCCCTCGGGGATCGTCCAGAGTTTGACGATCCCCTGCGCATCGCCGCTGGCCAGGAGCTTGCCATCGGGAGCGAACGCGACCCAGGTTGCCTCGGCCTCGTGACCGATGAGCTGCCTTGCAAAGGCGAGATCGAGTATTCGTTCCATCAGCCGGCGGCAGCGGACCCGAACCTCGGCGTCCGGAGAATTGAGATTCGCCCGAAGTTGCTCGACGACCATTGGCCCGAGCGCCGCCAACTGCTGGCTAGCCGCTTCGCGCTTCGCGTAATCGTCGTCGTGAAACTGCTGGATCAAGCCGGCGATTTGACGATTTTGCCCAGCGCCCGATGATTGCTCGAATGAAACCAACTTGATCCGCCGGTCGTAACCGGGCGCGACGGCGAGCCACTTCCCGTCGGGAGAAAACGCAACGCATCTCTCGCCATTAAGATATTTGAATTTGAACGTTTCATTTCCCGACGCGATGTCGATGACCGAGAGGGATCCGTTCCAATCGGGAATCGCCAGCAAGCGGCCATCGGGCGAGAATACGACCTGGAATGTGTCGGCGCGCCGATTGCCATCCGCTCCCGACATGTCGAACTTGCGCGGCTTCTCCGTAGGCCGTTGGAAGTTCCAGACATGGATACCATCCGGGGCGGCGCAGGCGGCCGCCAGCCACTTGCCGTCGGGGGAGAGGGCTGCGTTTACGGTCGGTCCGTTTGGGCCGGAGAATGTTTGAAGCGGATCGCCGCCGGTGGCCACATCCCACAGCTTCACTTGTGCGTCGGCGCCGGCGGTGGCCAGTTGCTTTCCATCGGGCGTGAATGCCACGCCATTGACGGTCTGTTGGTGCGCGTTGAACTCGCGGCGAACTTCACCGGTTTTCGGATCGAGCAGCTTTGCCATCGGCCCGACGCCGATCGCCAGCAAATCTCCCGCCGGTGAATAGGCGACGGAATGGATCACCGCCTTCTCGTGCAGCGCAATCCGCGGCTGCCTGGCGGCCAAATCCCACACGACCAACGTGTCGACGCCGCCGTATGCGACTGCAAGCGATTTGCCGTCATGCGAAAACGCCAGTCGGCGGGCAGGCGTGGGCTTTGGTTGTACGTTCGCCGCCGGCTGTTGAGCAGCAGCGCTTGCGCCGAAAACAGTGATTGCCAACGCGGAAATGAAAGCCATTCGATTCATCGCGACTTCGATTCGCCCGCTGGGGCGCTCGCTACGGACTCTTTTGATTCGGTAAATGTTCCAGGTCCCACACAAGCACGGTAGAATCAGCAATCGAAACCGCCATCAATTTGCTGGAGTGGGAGAACTCGACGGCATGCGGGCGAGACGGCAGATCGATTCGTGATACTTCTGAGAGATCAGGAACCTTTCGCAACTCGATTCGCGGGTAGTCGATCTCAGAAATTGCAACCAAGCTGCCGTCGGGCGAAAAAGTCATCGGGCCTGCGCCCGAGCCTGCCATATCCATCTTTACGATCACTTTCCCATCGGAAAGGCTTCGCAGCTCAACGGGATGATTTTTGGCAACCGTTGTGCCGCTCGTCTTTCCGTCCTTCGATACAAACGGCCGCACGCCCCAATTCGCCGAAAGCAAATAGTGGCTATCGGGCGATAATGCCATTTGACCGCTTGATCCTTTTTGATATTCGATTGCCGGTAGCTCTTCGCCGGTGCGGACTGAAAAACGCCGGGCGGTGTCTAATAGGAGAGTCAGCGTGCTCGCGTCGGCGGAAAAGCAAGCCGCGCTGAGCATGGGTCCCGAGCCCATGGGAGACGAGAATGGCGGGTTACCTAGCGAGTCGGGATCTGTATTCAATCCGGCGGGCTTTGTTTGAAATTCCCTCACAGCTTTGCCCGTGGAGACATCCCACAGATAGAGTCGCAAATCGTTGCCCCAGGAGGCAAACCGTTTGCTGTCGGGCGTGAACCTCACGGCGAGATGACCGCCAAGATGCCCGTTGCCCGGTAATCGAAAGATTTCACGGCTGGTGGCAGTCTCCCACAACCGAACCGTGTCGTCATAGCTGGAGGATGCGATGTATTTTCCATCTGGCGAGACATCCATTCCCCGAATTCCACTGTCGTAGGTGCCCTGATCGCGAATGTGCTGCATTACGCGCTCTTGGCGCGAGTCGGCGAGGTTCCAAATGCGGATCGTGCCATCATCGCCGGCGGTCACCAATCGTTGATCGTCCGGGAGAAACCGGATCGAGTTTGGAGGTTGGACGTGCGCGGCTAGTTGCGAGACAAGCGGTTCGCCTGTGTCCAGATTCCAAACGCACATCGTCGAGTTCCATTCGCATGATGCCGCGAGTTGCCGGCCGTTTGGCGAGAACGTCAGGAAGTAGGCGTCGCCAAATAATCCCTGGAGCCTGCGGACGAGTCGGCCGCTCGAAACATCCCAGAGTGCCACTCCCCCGCCCGCGCTCCCGTGGCTGATCGAAGTGGCCAGCATCTTGCCATCGGGCGAAAATGTCAGAGAGCGCTCGCCCCAGTCCTCGCCGCCGGGCGCGCCGAACGTGCGCACAATTTGCCTCTTGACTGCATCGAACAAGTAGACTTTCTTGAAGTCGTGATTCCCATTGACAACCGCCACCGTCGCCCCGTCCGGCGAGAACACGAACGCCCAAACCGGATAAGGACCGAAATTCGGATTGCTTGGAATCTCGATCGAGCGCGGCTCTTCGTTGGCGCTCCAATGCCAAAACAACAAATTGCCCTCATTACCGCCGACCGCCAACGATTTCCCGTCGGGAGCGAACACGATCGACTCAATTGAGCGAACGCCGATATCCCGGCTCGCGATCTCCGTTTGGCGATCAATGTCGACAAGATGAACTTTGTCTCGACCATAGGCGAGCGTCCTTCCGTCCGGCGACAATGCAAGATGTTGGCCCCATTGCTCTCCCAAGTTCAACTGGAGGATCCGGCGCTGCGATGACTGATCGAATACGCCAAGCCAATGCACGTTCTCGCCCCGCTCATCATCAAAATACGACCCGCAGGCGGCTACTCGACCGATGCCAAGTGCGGCGGAGTTGCGCGGAATCTGATGCTCCCAAAGGCGCTTTTCGTTTAGCAGCCGACCTGAAGTTGGATCCCACCGCTGTAGCCATCCATCACTGGTGAGCTGCACCAATGTCTTTCGATCGTCTCCGTAGGTTAGCGCAACTGGTTGACGCGCGGTCCGGAATCGTTTGGCGCCCAGCCGGGCGATGACGCCGGCGGGCAATGGATCACCATCGATATCCATGCCTTTGGAAGCAGCGGTTGGTTCAACCCTTTTAGCGTCTGGCGACTCGGACGCAAGGTTGTCGGACGTGTCCCTCGCTTTGACAGCCGGTTCGTCTTGCGCTGCGGACGCTTGCTCGCGTTGGCCCATCGGCAGCAACAGTAGGCCACTCGCGGTGATTACCGCGAGGCCGGTGAGACCCAGTTTGGCCGAGCGCGGAACCGGCCGATTCAGAATGTGGCGGATTCGAGTGGAAAGGGCGCGGCGGGATTCGACCACGCCAATCAGCCGCAGCATGGCTTCGGCCGGCTGGAGCGCGGCGCTGGCGATGTCGAGGAGCGCGGAAACGTATCGCTCGCTTTGGCCGCGGAGCGTCGCCAGGACCGTTTCGTCGACCGCCTGCTCGCGGAGCCGCCGGATGATCACGTTCGCGATCCACACTGCCGGGCTGTAGAAGTACAGAGTCTGGAGCAGCGTTTGGCAGCAGTTCACCTGCAAATCGCCGCGCCGCCAATGCACCAGCTCGTGAACGAAGACCATCCGGATCTGCTCGCGGTCGAGACCCGCCGGAAATCCGCGCGGCAGGAGAATCGTCGGCCGCCATAGGCCGCAGATCGCGGGGCTTCCCAAATGGTCCGATATCCTGAGCTTCACCTGCCCCTTCATTCCCATCTGGGACATGCAATCCCGCAGCAAATCCTCAAGCTCGCGGGGCGCATCGGTCGCCTGCCGAGTGATCCGTCGTATCCACATGGCCCGCCTTCCGACCATCGTCAGGAGGATCGCGACCGCCAGAATCCAGCAAGCGAATAGAGACCCACGCCACTGCAATGGCGCCGTGACATTCGCTGCCGTCGCGGTTTGCGTCGGCCGCCGCGGAACGTCTGGCCGTTCCATAGTCTGATTGTGGGCGGAGTCGGCCGCAGTCGCGCCAGGAATCGAATTCAAATCTGGCGGCCTGGAGTCGGCCACGAGCGCAGCTGAGTGGATTGTCTGCGAGCGGGGCACTCCCGAATCCGAATCGCGATCCACAGGCCGCGACGAGGCCGCCCCGCCGCTCGGCAGCCAATAGGCGAGGCTCACCGGTGTGCGCAGATCGACCGGCAACACCAACTTGACCAGGACCAGCATCCAGAGCCAGTACCGAATTACCGCACGCACGCGCCGGCGGAGCAGGAATTCGACCGCCAGGAGCACCAGCACCAAC
>DASZFO010000257.1 GCA_035939775.1 Pirellulales bacterium
GCCGTCCTCTTTGCGTGGTTTTGGGTGACGGTCTTGGTCATCGGCTGTTCGCGCGGCCGGCGGTTTGTTGAAAAGTTGCAACAGAGTCGGCAGATCCGAGACCAGCGTCAAGAGCAAGAAGCGACACGGGCGCTATTGGAACTGGCTGGCGCCTCGATTGATGATGAGCATTCGGAGCAGCGCCGGCTGAATCCCCAATCTCCAAATCTACAAGTCTCCAAATCTCCAAATCAATTTGCATGATGCAACCGATTCGTTTCATCTTCGCGCTGCACGACCATCAGCCGATCGGCAATTTCGACGGCGTCTTCGAGCAGGCCTATCAAGATAGCTACCGGCTGTTCCTCGATCTATTCGAGCAGTATCCGACGATGCGGATCGCGCTGCACACGAGCGGCCCGCTCATCGAGTGGCTCGATGGGCATCACCCCGAATACGTCGATCGGCTGGCTGGTCATGTCGCCACGGGACGGATCGAAATCATCGGCGGGGCGTTTTACGAGCCGATTCTCTCGATGATCCCGTCGCGCGATCGCGTCGGCCAGATTCGCTCATACACCGAATGGCTACAAAATCGCCTGGGCGCCGACGTTCGCGGCATGTGGATCCCGGAACGGGTCTGGGAGCAGGGTTTTACTAGCGATCTCGTCGCCGCCGGAATCGAATACACGATCCTCGACGATTCGCATTTCAAGAGCGCCGGCTTGAATGCCGATCAGCTCCATGGTTATTACCTTACCGAGGACGACGGCCGCTTGCTCCGCGTTTTTCCCGGCAGCGAGCGGTTGCGGTATGTCATCCCCTTCGCCGGGCAACAGGAAACGATCGACTATCTGGCCCACGTCGAGCAACAGCATCCGAACGCGGTGGCGGTGTTCGCCGACGACGGGGAGAAATTCGGCGTCTGGCCGGAAACGAAGCTGAATGTGTTCGATCGCGGCTGGCTGCGGCAATTGTTCGACATGCTCGCGGCCAATGAGAGTTGGATCAAGATGGTCACTCCCGCGGAAGTGATCGACTCGATCGCGCCGATTGGCAAAGTCTATTTGCCCGAGGGAAGCTACCGCGAGATGACCGAGTGGGTGCTGCCCCCGGACCAACTTGCCGAGTACGAGCAGGCCCGCCGCGAACTGGAGCCGGACCCGCGCTGGCCGCGGATCGCGCGGTTCGTCCGCGGCGGCTTCTGGCGGAATTTCAAGGTCCGTTATCCCGAGACGAACGAGATGTATTCGCGGATGATGATGGTCAGTCGGCGATTGCAGAATCTCGTCGAGGCGGGCATGGACAGCGACATGCTCCGATCGGCCCGCACCGAGCTATACCGCGGGCAGTGCAATTGCGCGTATTGGCACGGAGCATTCGGCGGCACCTATTTGCCACATCTGCGAAACGCCATCTACAATCACCTCATCGCTGCCGACGGTTTGCTCGACCGCGCTGTTGGCCGGCCGACTCCTTGGGTCGAGGCAACCTCCGACGATCTGAATCTCGACGGCCGCCCGGAGGTGCAATTGGCCAACGACAAGCTGATCGCACTGATCGCTCCTGGCCGCGGCGGCCAGATTTACGAACTCGACGTGCGGTCGATCTGCCACAACCTGCTAGCCACGCTCAGCCGCCGCCCCGAGGCCTATCATCGCCGCGTGCTGGCCGGGCCGAACGGCGCCGGCGGGAGCGTGATCGATTCCAGCGCGCCGGCGAAGTTCAAGCAAGACGGGCTGGAACACAGAGTTCAATACGACTCTTATTTGCGCAAGAGCCTACTCGATCATTGGTACGACGACGACGTTTCGCTGGACGCCTTGGCTCGTGGCGAAGCCCTGGAGCGTGGCGATTTTCTCGCGCTCCCCTTCGAGGCTAAGCTCCGCCGCAATCCGAATCGAATTCAAGTGCAATTGATCCGGCAAGGGAATGCTTGGGGAGTGCCGCTCAAGATCACCAAGGGAGTGACGCTGGGCGCCAGCTCCGAAATGTTGGAGGTCGCTTATCTCATCGAGGGCTTGCCGCGCGATCGGTCGATGCACTTTGGCGTCGAATTCAATTTCGCCGGTTTGCCGGCCGGGGCCGAAGACCGGTTCTTCCATTTGGGCGCCAACCGCAACGGCCGCCGCCTCGGCCGCATGGAAACGCGGCTCGACTTGACCGACATCGAGGATTTGGGGCTTACGGACGAATGGCTCGGGATCGACGTCGGCCTGGCGTTCTCACAGCCCACGAGTCTCTGGACCTATCCGATCGAAACGGTGAGCCAGTCCGAAGGAGGCTTCGAGCTAGTGCATCAATCGGTCTGCGTCACGCCCCACTGGCACGTCCGCGGCGACGCCGACGGCCGCTGGAGCGTCAAGATTCTCCTCGGCATCGACACCCGGCTGGCCGAAAGCCGGATGGAAAAACCCGCAATCGCCGTTCACGGCTGAGCGACTTATCTCCCTCTCCCTCTGGGAGAGGGCCGGGGTGAGGGGCGAGAACCTAGTGCTTTGTCACAGATTGATTTTAGAGTTGAGTGTTTTTCGTAGCGGCGGCTTCCAGCCGCCGTTCGCTGGAGCAAGGCGAAAGGTTCTTTCGGCCGCGGCAAGAAATCGGGAGGATGCCGCCGCGCCATCGCTAGCGACGCGCGCCGCGATCTCCAGCGGGTCGGCTCGCGCCCGTGGGCGGCAAAACACATGACGGCGCACGGCGGGTCACCGCCTCTTGCGAAGTGAACCGCGCTTTGGAACTGCACTGCGAATTTCGGCCCAATCCCGAGCGGTCATTTTCTCGGGCGGCCGGCTGGCCAATCCTCGCAGCAGTTCCGACTCCAACGCATCCCGTGCCGATTGGCGTTGATCCAAGCGAATCAGTTCCCGCACATACTCGCTCGCGCTGCTATATCCTCCCGAGTGGACGCGGACTTGGACAAACTCCTTGAGCCCTTCCGGAATGGCAATGTTCATTGTGTCCATTTTGCACATGACTTCTCGGCTTCCATCCTGGCCCGCATGACAAGAATTGGCAATATCTGCCACCCGGACAACTGGCTTGCGCGGAGGCGTGTGACAGCGGTCGAAGGCGACTTCCGCCGCGTCGCGAGGCCATGTGGTCAGGCGCCGAGATTGGCGCTGAGCGTCGCGATGAGTGCGCTTCGTTCGCCGCGCGTATTCACCGGCAAGCGACGCCAATTCGAGCCGTCCTTGAAGTGGGCGTACAATCCGGTCGGGTCTTCGTGGAAATGGATGAACGCGGACGACTTTAGATAGAATACGCCGCGCTTTCTTTCCGTGAGACCGTCCAACTCACGTAGCTTCGCGAGCAGCGGCTCAAGCTGATCCAGCGTTGCTGTGCCTGCATGCTTCATTGATGCACGGCGCGGAGTTGTTGAAAGCCGTCAGTTCCTTCCCGCCGCATCCAGCCGGAAGACTTCTTGCCCGTCGAACACCGCATCTTCAACGCAACCGTCGCGATTGCGGGCGCGGAGCCAGGTGTTCCAGCCTAGGCGGCTGCCGGGGCCGGAGTCGTCGGCTAGGATGCAGTCGGGGACGGCGTTCGCTTCGAGCAAGAGTTGCACGTCGAAGTCGAGCGTCGGGCCGATGAAGAGCCGCGTCAGATGCGAAAGCAGGAAGAAGGCTTTCGATTTTTTCACCGCCGCGCGATAGGGCAAGAACTCGGCGAACTGGTCATAGTCGAGCGGGCCGAGGCGGATGCGGATTCGCCCCTCGACGTCCCAAATCCGCTCGCCGATCACCATGTCGATCCCGAGGGCGCAATGCCCGGTCTCCAAACCCAATTGGGATTGATCCGACGGCTCCAGTTGCAGCCATTGGCCGTGGAATTGCCGCACTTCCACCGTCGCCTGGAAGTAATCGGCCAGGATCGCGGCCAGCCCGGCGGCGGTCCGCGGCCGACGGGCGAAGAGACCGGCGTAGTGCAGGATCGCCGTGTCTTCCACGCGGGCGACGACTTGGTCCTTTGAGTCGATCGGCGGGGCAAGGGGGACAGTCACCTTTTGCTGCCGACCATCTGGTGATTGTGCCCGCTCCGCAAAAGGGGACGGTCCCCAGCCGGAAACGCGGATACGATTCCGCAGGCTCGCCATACCCAGCCCCGAAAGGCTCAGCAGGCAATGCGTGAACGGGTCTGGCGGATGCTCGGCGTGTTGCCCTCGCTCGTACGGAAGATAAAAGCGATATTTCTCCCACGCGCGGAAGAAATGCGAGAGCATGCGGTGCGTGAAGATGTCTAGCCAATCGCGCAAGGCGTGCTTCTCGGAATGCTTTGCATCGCGCTGAATCCGCATCAAGAGATCGGTGTAGTGCCGCGGCAGCACGCCGCTCGGCCCGGTGAGGCCGAAGAATGCCACGCTCATCGCCGGCGGCAGGCGGCCCGTTCGGTCTGGCCGAAGCTCGTAGATTTGGCTCGGCGGGAAATTGTGCGACAGATGGGCCGCGAACCGCGCGACTTCGCGCCCGGCAGGGCCGTCGAAGCCGACCGGATGCCGGTCCGGATTGAGCTTTTCGAGCAGCCGCACGGCCTGAAAGAAATTGAACGTCGGTCCCTGCGCGAAGAGCCGTTGCTCGACGGTCATCTCCGCGAGATCGACGTCCGCCGTGGCAGACGCTACAGCAATTGTTGGTCGCCCGCTCGCAGTGGCCATTTCTTGATGATCCCTCCGGTTTGCGTCGTCTTCGCCACGAGTTGAGTGAACGAATTGATCCCGGCATACAGGCCGAGGAACCGCTCCAAAATGCAGGCGAACAGAAACGCGCCGGTGCCGATGTATTTTTCCTCGTCGAACTCGATCGACACTTCGAGGCCGCGGCAGAAGCCGCTTCCCGAATGACTTCCGGTGCGGCCGATGATCCGTCGCGTGCCGAGTCGGGCGATCCCTTCGATCAACTGCCGCGTGACGTCGGCCAATTGCTGCTGGCCGGCTTGCGGATCGCTGAAATCATAGAGCCGGAGGATTTCGCGCAGGGCGTCGCGCCCCTCGGTCGGATCGTCGAGCGAGAGATAGTTGAGCGTAAGATGCGAGACCAAGGCCCAATAGCGGCCGCGGCGCGGCGGCGCCCGCAGCGGCGCCGTCGGCGTCTTGAGACAGCGAATGCCGGACAGCGGCGCAGCCCCCTCCAACTCGAAATAAAGCCGCTCTCCGGCGTGCTGGAGCTGGTTCGGTAGGTCGCGGTTGGTGCAGATGGTGCGCACGACCATCGTGTCGTCCGCCGGCAGACGCGCGTGGAAATCGAGATCAACGAGATTGAGAAACAGCTCGGTGCCGCGGTCCCCTTCGAGCGTCGAATTGCGGCGCGAGGCATGCCAAAAAGTCTGCCCCTCGTCGCCATCGCGATTGTGATGAAACGAGTAAAACGGCCGATAGGTCGTTGTGACCGAGGTTTCGGGGTCGGTGCTCGTCACCTCGTCGATCGAGTAGATCTCCATCCCGCGCGGCTGGGCCACGTCGGGAACGATCCGATATTCGTAGCGGCTCTGGTCGAGGACGATCGGCTCGGCGACCTGTTCGAAAAGGTTGACCACCGGCGTGCAGCCAAGGCGAAATGTCGATTGATCGACCCATTCCTGCACGCGCGGGATCGTGTGGTTCAAGTACAGGACGACCTCGAGCTTTTGCCCGAATCCGGCGTGCTTCGCGCGCTGCCAGCCGCCGATATCGACGAACAGGAATTTCTCGCGCATCGCGAAGAATTCGCTCAGCAGCCGATAGCCCATGAAGCTCCGCGACGGATAGGGGAGCAGCCCTTCGTCGGAGGTGAAGCCGACTTGCGCGAGGCACTCTTGCGGCGCGAGCACGATCGGCTGCACCTTGGATTCGGGATCGAGCGAGCGGAAGACCACTTGCGTCGTGTGGTTGAAGATCAGCTCGTACAACAATCCGACGACGTGCCCTTCGCCGAAAAGATAGAGTCGCAAGTCTTCGAGCGAAAGCTGCGAGAATCTCAAACCCGATTGGCACTCGAACTGCAACCGCAGCGCCGCGGCCGTCCGCCGCGGCGGCTCATATTCCCGCGGGAACGGCGGCGATTGCAGCGCCGCGCTCGTCAATTCGATCGGCCACAAGGTCACGGGATAGCCCGTGCGGAAGCGGCAGGCGAGATTGCCGATCTTGGCCGTTTGCAAGCGGCTGCCGCGCGCGATCGGGAAGCCGTCGGGAAGCGGCCCGCGGCTGGCGTCCAAGTCGAACTGGACGATCGCCATCGACGGCACGGGCGCGAGATAATGCGGATAGAGCACGCTCAGGAGCGCTTCGGTCAGCTCGGGGAATTCGTCGTCCAGTTTGTGGTGAATTCGCCCGGCCAAGAGCGCGAACGATTCGATGAGCCGCTCGACGTGCGGGTCGCCGCTGCGGTTCGGCTCGAGGAGCAGCCGCCCCGCCGCCGCCGGATAGCGCTCGGCGAACTCCTCGGCAAACTGCCGAATGAAGACCAGCTCGCGTTCGTAATAGGGAAAGAGCGATTCGCTCATCGCAATCTCAATTCTCAATACTCAGATTTCAAACTTTCATCGTGCGGATTTGCGTGCAACCGGTTGTGAGTTCCATCACCGTCTCGAACGAGATGTCGGGATAGGGCTCGATCCGCAGCCGGGCCTCAATCTGAAATCGCACGCTGAGATGATGAGCGCCGCGGCTGTCGTCCTTCACGTGCACCGTCACCTCGCGCAACCGCGGCTCGAAGCGGCTGATGATTTCCTCGACCATTTGACCGATCGAATTGCGCTGCTGCGGTGTCGATGTCGACAAGGAACCGAAATCGGGAATGCCATAGCCCACCGGCGACTGCAGGATCTCCGGATACTCCTCGGGCAAATGGATGATCGATCGATGCGTATTGAGCAGATCTTCCAAATCGCGGCGCACGGCCAGGATCACCTGCTCGATTCCGTAGCCGGCCCGAGCCGCTGTACCCGCGGAATCCGGATCGATCAGCCGATCCAGAATCGACGGAGTAAGAGCTTGATTGAGATCCACGCGAGCCATTGCGACGGCCTTCGCAAACGTAAACGGCGAAACGAACGTGAGTTATATCACAGATTCGCCGATGGCTCGACAGGGATTTATGGCGAATTGCAGCGGAGCATCGGAAACGATGCTCCGCGCGGTCTAACTACATCCCTGATACCGGAAGCGCCCCGGAAACGCGCCGACGCTGGCAGCGTCGGCCACGATCAAACTCAACTTCGCTACGATTGCGGCGGCTCGGTTTCGCCGCCATCGCTCGGCGGTGCGTCGATTTGCAATTGGCGCCATTCGAGCAGGGTCGAAGCGTCTTCGCCGGCCAGAAACATCCGCAAGCCACGACCGAAAACGGGACCGTCGTCGTCCCCGAGCCAATCGGTCATCCGGCCGAGCTTGACCTGCTCGTCGGCGTGGGTGTGCGAATCGGGATAGAGGGCCGGGAGAAAAATCTGTCCCGCTTCGCCGACGTGCGTTTCCAGCCGCGCCCCCGCCCAGAGCAGATCGCGGGGAAATCGGGGCGGATTGATCGCGATCAACTCAATGTCTTCCAGCGGCACCCAGAAATAACTTCCCTGAGCAAAAACCTCGATCACGCCGCCGAACAGATCATCGCAATCGCGCAGTCCGTCGAAGGGCCGATCGTTGAGTTGGCCTTTCACCAGCGGCGCGGCCTCGGCCGCTTGGGCCAAGGACTCGGCGGCCTCGGCGCGACGGTTTTCACGCAGGTGGCCGAGCGCCTCCAGCCGCAGTCGAACATGCTCGGCATGCGAATCGGTCAGAAACTTCGGCTGCGCCCCTTCGTGAAACACGCGGCGGCGGGCCTCCTCGGATTCCAGCAGGCGTCGATACTCCGAAACCGCCGCTTGCAGCTCGAGTTCGTCGTAGTTCAGCGCGTCGATCTGCTTCCGGGCTCGATCGAGTTCGCCGGCGAAGGCGAACAACTCGAACAAGAATAGCCGCTTTCCCTGGTCGGCCGGATTAGCCTTCACCTGGGCAATCTGGAAGTCGATCGCTTCTTGCAACTTGCCGGCTTGAAACAGCTCGTGGCCATCCATCGTATTTCCTATCTGCGCGACATTTCCCTTTGCGCAACGAAGTTCCAGCCCTTGACGTTGGCCGTCCCGAGGGTGCCCTCGGCGCTTTGCGATTTGTACGACATCTCGCAAGTTTGAAAGCAGAAATCGATGGTTTCCTCCGGCGGGTCCGGACCTTGCGTCTGCAAATCGTAACCGACGATGTACACTCCGCGGAATGTGACCGTGAAATAGGCCTTGGGGTGCTTGGCGTGTGCGCCGAGCTTGCGGATGGTGATCTTCGCCTCGTCGAAACTGTTGTATTCGTGCCGCTTCGGCTTGAACGAATTGCTGAAATAGGCCTGAGCCAAAATGGGAGTCGCCTTTTCGATCTGCTTGGTGATCTGGAAGCGGTAGTCCTCCTCGATATTGCCGGTGCGCTTCGCGGTGCCGACGACGGGGAGCGCGGCGTCATCGTCGTCGTCGTCCCCTTCCTGTTTGGCGGCCTTCTTGTCGGCTGCCTTGGCCTTGGCCAGTGATTTCGCATCGCCGAAGCGGAACGACATGATCTCGAGCAGGGCCTTTGCTCGGGCGCTCTCGTTTTGCTTGGAGTCGAGCGCTTCGCCGGCAATCTCGGCCGTCATCTTGCGGCTCGGGGTCAACTCCAAGAATGCGTCGAGTGATTGTTTAGCCATTCGTCGTTCCGTACAAGCGTGCCACCAGCCGCCGTGGCGCGCTCCTCACGCTCCGCCGTGAGACTGCTTCCTCACGGCGGAAGACAAGAAGTACACCCTACCATGCGCCGCGCTCAATCATATCCCATCCCCCTTTGATTGCTGCCGGCTCCAGGCCGCCGGGCTCTTGCTGGGGCTTGTATTCCACGCGGCACTTGGCGAACACAAGATTGATCGTTTCCTTGGGGATCGCATCGCCGCCGATGTCGAGCGTGTACCCGGTCACGACCACGTCGCTGAAGACAAACGTAAGGAAAACCTTGCGGTTGCCTCCCGTCGCCTTTTTTACGTAGAGGGTCGCCGATTCGAACACATCGCGATTGTTCAAATCTTGCGTGCTGCAATAGGCGCGAAACAGGTCGGGCGACGAAAGATCGAGTTCCTTCGTAATCGTGATCTTGCAGGCATCGACCTCCGCCAGATCGGTCCCCTCCAAATCCTTCAGCTCGCCTTCGTCGAATTCCTGCGGAGCGGAGGGCTCATCGCCGAAGAGGGAGGCGATTCCCGCCGCCCCATCGTCGTTGAAACGACCCCGGGCAACGCCGTGCCTGAGATTCGCGTCTTGCGCAGCGTACAACCCTTCCTTGTCCGGGAATCCCTGCGAACTGCCGAACTGGAACGACACGATCTCGATCAAGCCGGGAAACTTGTCGTCGGTCGATTCCCCTTCGATCGGCTCACCGTCTTTGACGAGCTTCAGAAAACCGTCGCACCATTCGGAAGGCATATATCAGCTAGCCGTCGAAGCTCGTGCTGTTGGTCACCTTGTTCCAGGCCCGTTCGACGAGCTTGCCGAGCACGCCGTCCTTGCCCTGCGGCTTATAGCCGATCTTGAGCGCGCCGTATTCGAAGACCACCGTCTCTTCCGGCACGTCGTCGCCCGAGGAGCCGGACCATTCGACGCTCTTGATCGCCACGAGCTTGAAGTCGTACGAGAGGTAAACGTCACCTGACGTCGTGCCCCCTTTGGCGCCCGACTTCCGCAGGCGAAGTTCGACCTTTTCGTAGTGCCCGCCCTTGCCGCAGGTGGAAGCCAGGATCGGCGACGCACAATCGGTCTGCTTCTTGATCGTAAACTCCTTGAAATCGGCCTTACCCGCGCCGGCGCCGCTGGAAGCGGAGGTGATGTTCAGGGTGTTTTCGATGCCGAAGGAAAACTCCTTGATCTCGAACCAACCCTTGAACATGCTATCCGTGCTCTCTCCCTGAATCGGCTCCGAAGCGCCCGCCGCGGGATAGAACTTGACAAATGCGTCGAATGCCATGATCGAACTCCTTGGACTCCTTGAAAATCAATGAACCAACCGTGAGTGAGCCTGTCCGCCGTGAACTAAGACTGCGTGAACAAGGCTGCCAGCCTTGAACGACCGCGTCTAGCCCTTCTTGGGAACTTCCGCCACCAAACGCATCGAAGTCGTCAATGCTTCCAACTGGTAGTGCGGGCGCAAATAGGCCACCGCTTCGTACCAGCCCGGCCGGCCTTCGACTTCGCGAACTTCGACCTTCGCGTCGGCCAGTGGGAATTTCGCTTTCGTTTCGTCGCTGGCCCCGTTTGGATCGCAGACGAAATTCTGAATCCAATCGTTGAGCCACTGGGCGCAATCCTTGACCTCCATGAACGAGCCAATCTTATCGCGCGCCATGACCTTTAGGTAGTGGGCGAACCGCGAGGTGCAAAGGATCAAGTTGAATTTCGCCGACAGCTCGGCATTCGCATTCGCGGCCGGATCGAAATAAGTCTTAGGCTTCTGGCACGATTGCGCGCCCATGAACACGGCATAGTCGGTCCCCTTGGCGTGGATCAAAGGTAGGAAGCCGAGATTCGACAGCTCGAACTCGCGGCGGTCGGTGATCGCGATTTCGGTCGGGCATTTCATCGCGACGTCGCCATCGTCGGTCGGGAAGGTATGCACGGGAAGCCCTTCGACTCGGCCACCCCCTTCGACGCCGCGGGTGCGGGCGAACCAACCCCATTTGGAGAACGAGTCGGTGATTCGCGCGGCATACGTCCAGGCGGCGCTCATCCAGAGATACTTGTCGTGGTCCTTGCCGTCGACGAATTCCTCGAAGTTGAATTCCTCTACGCGCTTGAATTCCGCTCCGTACGGCAAGCGGCCAAGCGTCTTGGGAAGCGTCAGGCCGACGAACCGCGAATCCTCCGATTCCCGGAACGACTTCCAAGAGGCGTATTCCACGCTGTCGAAGATCTTGGCCAGATCGCGCGGGTTGGCTAGTTCCGTGTAACTGTCGAAATTGAACATCTTCGGGCTGGTGGCCGCGATGAACGGGGCGTGCGAGGCAGCGGCCACGTTCGAGATCATCTTCAGCAAGCTGATGTCTTCCGGTCCGCGGCCAAAGTCATAGTCGCCGACCAACATCCCATAGGGCTGGCCGCCGAGCTGGCCGTATTCCTCTTCGTAGATCTTCTTGAATAGGGCGCTCTGATCGAATTCCGCGGCCTTTTCGAGGTCTTTGAAGAGATCGCGCTTGCTCACGTTGAGCACCCGGATCTTGAGGTTCTCGCCCGTCTCCGATTGATGCACTAGATAGTGCAATCCGCGCCAACTCGATTCCAGCTTTTGGAAATCGGGATTGTGCAGGATTTCGTTCAACTGATGCGTCAACACTCCGTCGATCTGGGCGATCCAGTGCTTGACGTTGGTTTCGACATCCTTCGAGATGACCTCTCCGGGCTTGACCACCTGATTGAGAAACTGCCGGAAATAGTCCTTGGCCCGAGCCGCCTCTTGGTCCGTCTGCGGCCGGGTGGCCGTGATGACCTGATCGAGTAGGTCGAGCGTTTCGGCTTCTTGCCCGGCGGCACTGGCGGTTTGTTCGGCACTGCTCATGCGATTAACACCTGAGTAAAGTCGTGAAGTTGATTTCGTTGCGAGCCACGAGAATTCGGCCCGGCGCGCCGCAAACGGCGGAGCGGACCGAAGGGATCATTCCTTGGGAGCTTCGACGCCCAGTTGTTCGGCGAGCTTCTTCGCGGCGTCGGTGTTGTTCAACACCTGACCGAGGAGTTCTTCGAGCTTATCGTTTCCTTCCATCTTGCTCATCAATTGAGTGAGCCGCTTGCGCATTTCGAGCAGCTCGCGGAGCGGGCCGACTTGCTCGGCCACGCGGGCGGGCTCGAAATCGTCGATATGCTTGAAGTTCAGCTCGACGCCCAGCTTGCCGTCGCCAGTGATCTTGTTGTCCACTTTGATCGCAACGCGCGGGGCGGCCTTTTCCAGCACGCTATTGAAATTGTCGCGGTCGATGCTGACCACTTTCCGCTGCTTGAGCGGCGGCAGTTTCTCTTTGGGCTGGCCGGAAAGATCCGCCAGCGCGCCAACCACGAACGGCAATTCGGTCTTGACCATCGCGCCGTTGGTCTCGACGTCGTAAGTGATCTGAACGCGCGGCCGGCGGACGCGGTCCAATTTATGTTGCGTGCTCTCTTTCGACATGACGCTTCTCCGGAACAACAGGGTAGTATCGGTCGTCAGCGAACTCGGCCAAACCGGATTCAAGCCTGAGGCCGCCGATTCGGTATCCGCCCGCCAATCGTTTTACAAGTGTAGCACCGGCTACGCAGAATTCGGCCTTGGCCCGGCAACCGGTAAACCGCATTGCAACTGATTAGCACACGGTAGTTTCGAGCAATCGCCCGAACTTGTCAAGCGGTTCGCAAAGGCTCTTCGCGAAAGCTTGGCGAAACCATTTTTTCGGAATGAGCCCCTCGCTTGCTGTCGTGCGGCCGCCAGCCCTAGAATGCCTTTGTCGGAACCGCTGCTGCAAGACGCTTTGTCCTTCGTCGTTTGGCCTTCGTACTTCGTCCTTCGTACTTTGCACTTACCTGATCCCCGTGGCCGACGACTTTTACAAGACGCTGGGAATCAAGCGCGACGCCTCGCAGGCGGATATTCAAAAGGCGTATCGCGACCTGGCACGCAAATACCATCCGGATCTAAACCCGAACGACAAGACGGCCAAGGAGAAGTTCCAAAAACTACAGGCCGCCTTCGAGGTGCTCAATGATCCGAGCAAGCGCGAGTTGTACGACCGCTACGGCAGTTCGTTCGAATCGTTTGCTCACGGGGGCGGTCCGCGACCACAGGGGCGCGGCGCCTGGCAAGCCGGCCCGGCCGCCGGCGCCCCAGACATCGATTTCAGCGAGTTCTTTGGCGAGCGGTATGCCGGCGATCCGAGCGCCGCGTTTGGCGATATGTTTGGCCAGTTTCGCCGCGCCGGTGGCGGCCGCCGCGCGAAAAAAGGCCGCGCGCCGGCGGGCGCCGATGTCGAAAGCCAGATCGAAATCCCGTTTCAAACGGCGGTCACAGGGGGCAAGGTGGATCTGACGTTGCAACGCCCCTCCGGACAGACCGAAACGATCAGCGTGAAGATCCCGCCGGGTGTCGATGAGGGAAAAAAGATTCGACTCCGCGGGCAAGGGGACTCGATCGGAGGCTCACCGGCTGGAGATTTATTGCTGACGATCCACGTTGCCCCGCACCCGTTCTTCCATCGACGCGGAACAGACCTCGAAGTGCGATTGCCGGTGACGCTCGCCGAAGCGGCGCTGGGAGCGAAAGTCGATGTGCCGACGCCGGGCGGAACCATCTCGCTCCGCATCCCGCCGCGCACCTCGAGCGGAAAAAAACTGCGCGTTAAAGGGCACGGCGTCAAAACAGCCGATGGCCCACCCGGTGATTTGTTCGCGGAGGTATTGATCGTGCTCCCGGAGCGAATCGACGAGGCGGGCCTGGAAGCGATCAAGCGACTTGATGCCGAACAAAAGCAATCCCCAAGAGCCGATCTGCGATGGTGAGTGAACTCGTGGCAATCGCGACGGATGTTGGCCGGCTGCCCTGGTTGTTCGCCGAGAATGAGGGCGTGCCGCTGCTCGAACGGCTCGATCCGACGCAGCGGGCGGCGGTGTTGGCGGCGCTGTTCGGATTGGTGCTCGTCGGACTGGCGCTAGTCGCGTTCATCTGGCTAGGCGGCCGCTTCGTCCGCCGCCAGAATAGCCGCAACCCACCCCACCGCCCACCACTCCAAAGCGATTGGGACCGCAAACAGCCGCTGGAGGAAAAGAAGCCGCCGAGGGACGTGTGACGCGTCGCTTGCTTTCGACTTTTCATACCTGTCCAGCCGCATGACCAGCCAGCGCTTCTTGCCTCAGTTTCGGTTGCGGCGGCCGGGGGATTTTGAGCGGGTGTATGCGCGGCGACGGTCGGCGTCCGACGGTAGAATGACCGTTTGTTGCTGCGAGAATGGGTTGCCGTATTGTCGGATCGGATTGTCGGTCTCGTCGCGCGTCGGCGGCGCGGTCGCGCGGAATCGCTGGAAGCGGCTGTTGCGCGAAGCATTTCGCCTGCGGCGGACGGAATTCTCGGTTGGGGTGGATTTCGTGGCGATACCGCGCGGGAGAGCCAAACCGGATTTCGAATGGCTGAGCGAGGCATTGGTGCGGCTGGCGAAGCAGGCCGCCGCGCGATTGGCGAAGGACGTGCGATGACGTGGCTCGCGAAAAGTCGGTCGTGCCTGAAGGCCGCGCCGGGATGGCTGCTGATCGCAATGGTCCGGGTTTATCAATGGACGCTCAGCCCGCTTGTGGGACGGCAATGCCGCTTCCAGCCGACGTGCAGCAACTACTTCATCGGCGCGGTGCAAAAATACGGGGCGATTCGCGGCACGCTCAAGGGCCTGGCTCGGATTCTCCGCTGCCATCCGTTCCATCGCGGCGGGTATGATCCACCGTGAGGGAGCCGATTTTGGATTTCCGATTTTGGATTTTGGAGTGGGAGTGGAACATCCGGCGGTCGCTGTGGCGACATATTGCAGATCGGTTTTCCCCTCGCCGCGACGGTGCTACGCTTAAGCAATGTCACGTCGCAAGAGAGGCAATTCGACCGAGCTCAGAGCGGCACCAGCTTCGCGGCGGAGTGGCGGCGATGTCGGCGGCGCGGCCTTCATTGCCAGTGCGGACGCTCGGCTGCCTCAAGCCGCGGCTTCATCGAGCCGGTTGTCAACGCTGGTTTGCGTTGTCCTGATCGCGGGGGCGACAGTAGCGGCGTATCACAACAGCCTTCGCGGCCCATTTGTTTTTGACGACAGCTATTGGATCGTCGAGAATCCCTCGATTCGGCATCTTTGGCCGATTTGGGATGTGCTCTTTTCGGAGCGTGCCATTTCGTACGGCGGTCGCCCGGTCGTGGCCCTGAGCCTGGCTGTCAACTACGCTTGCGGCGCCAACGTCTGGGGCTATCATGCGATGAATGTCGCCATTCATTTCTTGGCGGCGTTGACATTGTTCGGCGTGATTCGTCGCACGCTGTCTCTGCCTCGCCTCCGAGATCGCTTTGGCCCCGCGGCAACTCCGCTGGCGCTCATCGCAACGTTGCTTTGGACGGTCCATCCTCTGCAAACTTCAGCGGTCACGTACGTCATTCAGCGTGCTGAAACGCTCGTCAGCCTGTTCTATCTGCTCATTATCTACTGCGTGATCCGTGGGGCGAACGCGAGCGAGAGTAGTTCAAAGCGCAGCAAGGCTAGGTACATTGGCGCCGTGGCGGCAGCGGTGCTCGGCGCGGCGACCAAGGAAGTGGTCGTGACCGCTCCGGCCGTATTGCTGCTCTACGATCGAGCATTCTTGAGCGGATCGTTCCGCAACTCGCTTGCTCAACGCTGGGGCCTGTACTTAGCGCTGGTAGCGAGCTGGGGCGTGACCGTCTGGGGATTAGTTTCAACGCGGCTTCATGCCGGCTCAGTCGGTTTTGCCGTGTCGGAGTTCACTTGGTGGTCGTATTTGCTGACTCAGCCCGGTGTTTTGCTGCATTATCTGCGGATGGCGGTTTGGCCGTCTGGACTCGCATTGGATTACGGCTGGCCACGAGCGCAAACTTTCGGGGAGATCGTGCCGGCAGCGGCGTTGATCGTAGGAATGTTGGGCTTCACTTTCTGGGCGGTCGTGAAACGTCCGGTGCTCGGGTTCTTGCCGGCGGCATTCTTTTTGATCCTGGCGCCGACTTCCAGCTTTGTTCCCATCTTGGATGCGGCCTTCGATCATCGCATGTATTTGGCACTGGCGCCGGTGGTTGTCCTCGCCGTGTCGGTCGGATATGTGTTCTTGGACCGACGCCTATCGCGGCCAACGGCAACCGGCGCGCAATTCGTGGTGCGACGCTGGGCGGCGCCTCTGGCGGCGCTAACAGCGATTTTGATCGCACTCTGCTCAGCGACTATAAAGCGCAACGACGACTTTCGCTCGGACGTGGCGATCTGGCAGGACACAGTCGACAAACGCCCGCAAAACGCGCGCGCCCACAATGGACTTGGCGACGCATTTAAGGACCAGGGAAACACCGAACAGGCGCTTGCTCAATATGAGCAAGCGCTCGAGATCAAGCCGGAACTCAGCGAGTCTTTCTTGAGCCTCCTCCACATTCTTTCGGCACAAGACCGTCTCGATCGGGGAATCGAACATGCTCGCCAGGTTTTGAAGTCTCAGCCCCGGAATCCGCAAGCCCATAACAATCTGGCCGGGTTTCTCGCGGCGGCAGACCGGCCGGACGAGGCTCTGGTTCAATTCAAACAGGCCCTGGCCATTGACTCCGACAACCTCGACACTCATATCAGACTCGCCGACTTTTTCTTTCATCAAGGAAAGTTGGACGACGCCATTGCTCAATACCAGCTCATTTTGCGAGCGCAGCCCGACGCCGCGGACACACGAAACAATTGGGCTCGCGCGCTGGCCGCTCAAGGTCACGACGCTGCCGCTCTCGCCGAAGCCCGGCGGGCATTGGAAATCAAGCCCGATCTTGCCCCCGCCCATCTGACCCTTGCCGATGTTTTCGCGCACCAAGGCAAAGCTGACGAGGCAACCGTCGAATTGAAAAAGGCACTGGAAATCAACCCGGATTTCGCTGAGGCGCACCACAATTTGGGCTTCCTGCTAGCGAATCGAGGCAAAACGGATGAGGCGATCGCGCATTTCCAGAGGGCCTTGGAAATCAAGCCCGATCTTGCCGAAGCTCACAACAATCTGGCCGTCACTTTGGAGAGATCGGGCAAGGACGACGCGGCCATCGAGCATTTCCGCAAGGCGATCGAGATCTACCCGCGATACCCCGAGGCTCATAACAACCTAGGAGCGCTCTTGAGCAATCGCGGCAACTTCGACGACGCGATTACCCATTTGCGCAAGGCCATTGAATTGCGACCGGATTACGACGAAGCCCGCAAAAATCTCGACCTCGCTCTCCAGCGGCGGGATGCTAGCGTTCTCCGTTCCAGCAAATTGCTTCCTGGGCTGCCCACTTCCGCGGGAAAATCGAAGTCGCCTTGACCCTCGGCGGCCAACTTACTATCCTCCCGCGGTTCGATTGCCCGTCTTTCCACGCATTCGCGATCAATTCGTCCGGCACCATTCCAGTCGGCGCATGGATGCGCCTCAAGCGGAGCGGTGCGCAGGCAGTTTCAACGGAGCGCAGAGGCATGAAGCCTTTTGACGCGGACTTATTATCTCACCTCGGCCGCCGCGAATTCCTCGTCTGCGGGAGCTTGTTATTTCTGGCGGGCTGCGTGGCTCCTGCGGTCCGATCGCAGAGCCCGGAAGACGCGGAAATGGCGTCGATCGAAAAGCAAGTCCGCTTGATTGAGGCGGTTGCCGTGCCGTTCGGGATGAATTACGTGAGCGCGGAAGGTCCGGCGTTGATTGTCGGCCTGAAGAACACCGGCAGCGATCCGCCGCCGGATCCGAAACGGGCCGAACTCCTGGCCGACATGAAGGCCCGCGGCGTTGTGAACCCAAATACCGTGCTGGCCTCACCGAGTACGTCTCTGGTTTGGGTCAAGGTGTTCTTGCCGCCAGGCGCCCAGAAGGGAGACCCGCTCGACATCACCGTGCGCGTGCCCCCTCAAAGCGAAACGACGAGTCTCTGGGGTGGCTGGCTGATGGAGGCGCGGCTCAAGGAAAAGGCCTTGTTGATGGACAATCAGGTTCACGATGGTCACGTGCTGGCGATCGGCGAGGGACCGCTGTTGGTCGATCCGCCCGGTTCGGCCGACGACAAGGCCTCGCAACTTCGGGCCCTCGTGCTCGGCGGTGCGCGAGTGCTCAGGGACCGCAATCTCGGGCTATCGATCAAGGATGCGGACAAGTCGGTCTTTCTGAGCAAGCAGATCGGCGATGCGCTCAATCGGCGCTTTCATACATTCGCACATGGAACTCAACAGGGCGTCGCCACGCCGAAGACCGACACGTTCATCGAGCTGCAAATGCACCCGCGGTACAAGCACAACTTGCCGCGCTACATTCGCGTGGTCCGATCGGTCGCGATTCACGAAACTCCTACGGAACAAATCGGCCGGCTGAAGTTGCTCGAGAAGCAATTGCTCGACGCCGTCACATGCGAAACCGCCGCGCTGCGGCTGGAAGCGCTCGGCAAAGATGGCATGCCGGTGCTCAAAATCGGCATGAAATCGAGCGACCCCGAGGTGCGGTTTTACTCGGCCGAAGCGCTGGCGTATCTCGACGACGCCTCGTCGGCCAAGCCGTTGGCCGACGCGGCCCGCAACATCCCAGCCTTTCGGGCGTATGCGCTCACTGCCCTCAGCTCGCTCAACGACGTTGAATCGAGCGACGAACTCAGGGCCTTGCTCGACGTGCCGAGCGCCGAAACTCGCTATGGGGCCTTCCGCGCGCTGTGGGGCATGAACGAGCGCGATCCGCTGGTGAGGGGAGAGAACCTCGGCGGCAAGTTCAACTACTGCGTGCTCAACACGGCCGGGCCGCCGATGATCCACGTCACTCGCAGCTTCCGGGCAGAGGTCGTGATGTTCGGGCCGGGGCAGGTGCTGGCGCTGCCCGTGTCGCTCGAGGCGGGCAAGTCGATCGTGATCAACGGCCGCGATGCCGATCAGGTCACCGTGAGTCGATTCGCCGTCGGCGAGGCCGACCAAAAACGGGTCGTCTCGAACCAAGTGGACGACGTGATCCGGGCGATTGTCGAACTGGGAGGCGACTATCCCGACGTGGTGCAATTCCTCCAACAAGCGAAGGCCAACCGCGCCCTGTCCTGTCGACTGGAAGTCGACGCGCTGCCCAACCCCGATCGCCATTTCGATCGGGAACGCGGCGAGGCGGCGACCGCCGGCAGCGACGATCCGAACTATCAAGTGACCACGCCACTCCCGAACCTGTTCTCGAATTCCGCTCCGAAATAGGGGGCCGCCGACTTCGATTCGCAAGCGAACCGGCTAACGAATGCCCTGCGGCTCCCGGCCCATTGTTGGAGTTCAGGCTTTAGCCTGCTGTTGGCGGCCTGAAGGCTGGACTCCAACAATCTGACCTCCGACCTCCGACTTCCGACTTCCGATCTCTGACCTCCGGCCCGCCGTCTCGCCCATGCTGAAGGCCCTGGAACTTGTCGGATTCAAGAGCTTCGCCGACAAAACTCGGTTTGAGTTTCCCCAGGGGATCACGGTCGTAGTCGGTCCCAACGGCTCGGGGAAATCAAACGTCGTCGACGCCATCAAGTGGGTGCTCGGCGAACAAAGCGTCAAGAGCCTGCGCGGCAAGGAGATGGCCGACGTCATCTTCAACGGCTCCGCCACGCGCAAGCCGCTGAATACCGCCGAGACGACGCTCGTCTTCGACAATTCGGACGGCCGGCTGCCGATCGATGCCCCTGAAGTCCATATTTCGCGGCGAGTTTATCGCAGCGGCGAAGGGGAGTATCTCATCAATCGCCAGCCGAGCCGGCTTCGCGACATTCGCGATCTGTTCGCGGGCACCGGCGCGGCGACCGAGGCCTATAGCGTCATCGAGCAGGGAAAGGTCGACGTGCTGCTGCAAGCCTCGCCGCGCGATCGGCGCGTGATCTTCGAGGAGGCGGCCGGCATCAGCCGTTTCAAGGCGAAGAAAATCGAAGCCCTGCGACGGTTGGACCGTGTCGAGCAGAATTTGCTCCGGTTGTCTGACATCGTCGACGAAGTGGAAGGCCGGTTGCGCACAGTTCGCCAACAAGCCAGCAAAGCGCGGCGGTACAAGGAGCTTGCCGATCGCCTTCAAGAGCTGCGGATCCAAGTCGGTTGGGCCGACTGGCGACAGTTGACCGAGAGACTTACCGCTGCGGAGGCCGAAATCGCCTCGCTTCGCGACGAGGCGCAATCCGCGAACTCACAGGCCGAAACGATTGAAGCCCGGGCGCTCGAGCTGGAAACGGAGATGGCCGAACTCGATCGGCTGATCCGCACGAGCGAGGCGCGAATTACCGAGAATCGCGAGCGGTTGGCCGCGCTCGAATCGACCATCGAGCATGAGCGGTCGTATACCCGTGATCTGGACGAGCAGTCCGCGCGGCATCGACAGCATTTGGCCTCGCTCAACGTCCGCGTCGGCGACGTGGAAGGTCAGATGCAGGCCGCCGTGGAAGCCGCCGCGGACGCCCAAGAGCGGCAGCGGCAGGCTAGTAGTCGACTGGCCGACCACGAACGAGCGCTCACCGCGCTCACCGCCCAACTCGACCAAGTCCGCAATGAGAACGAGCAGCGCCGCGTCTCCTTTCTCGCCGAGACCCGAGCGGCCGCGACGCTGACGACGGAGATCGGCTCGCTCGAATCGCAACTGGCTCGCGCGGAATCGGCGCGTGAGACCTGCCGAGCCCAACAGGCCGGACTCGAGAATCGACGGCGTCTCCTCCAGACCGAATTGGCCGATCTCGAGGCGCGCCAGCGTCAATTGGCGGACCAATTTGGCTCACGAGCCGCGGCACTAACGGCGGCGCAAAACCAGCTCATCGAAGGCCGCCGCCGCCAGACGCAGCGGCAGAAGGAATTGGCGAAATGGCGCGAGCGCCGCGCCGCGGCCGCCGAGCGGTCCCGAGTGCTTACCGAGCTGGAAAATCGCCTCGAAGGCGTCGGCGCCGGAGTTAGGGAAGTGCTGGCGCTGGCCAAGACCGACGCGACGGGGCCGTTTGCACGGGTTCGCGGAATGTTGGCCGATCTGCTCAATGTCGATGTTCAATTCGCGCGGTTCATTGAACTCGCGCTTGGCGAAAAGGCCCAGCATCTCGTGGTCTCACCGGCCGAGCCCTTGCTGGCGTTCCTGGCCGCCGAGACGCGAAGCTTTCAGGGCCGCGTTGGTTTCTTGATGCTCGGCAAGGGGCAACACGAACCCGGGGATTCCGCATTCGAAGGACGCGAAGGTGTGATCGGGCGGGCCGAACGCTTTGTCCAAGTCGCGCCAGAATATCGGCCGCTGATCGGCCGGCTTCTCGATCGGACTTGGATCGTCGCCAGCCTGGCACAGGCCTTGCGGCTCGCTCCCTTGGCACAATCGGGAACGCAATTTGTATCGCTCGGGGGCGAAATGCTCCTGGCCGACGGCACACTCACGGTCGGCCCCTTGCAAGCCGCCAGCGGCCTCATCTCGCGGCGAAGCGAACTGCGGGCACTCGCGCAGCAGATCGCTGAATTCGACAAATGCATTCGAGAAGTCGAAGGCGTTCTCGCCAGCCTGGAAAACCAATTGGCCCGGCAAGATGTCGCCGTCGTCGACCTGACGAGCGAACACCAGCGGGCTGCTGAAGCGTTCGCCGAGGGCCGGATGCAGCTCAGCGCCGCCGCACAGCAGCACACGCAATTGGAACAGCAGATCGCGGCTCTCGTCACGTCTCGCGCCGCGGCCGAGCGCGAATGGGAAACGATCTCGGCATCGCTCGCCGCGGCCCGTGCCCGGCTTGACGAACGGCAGGCGTCGTTGGCTCAAGCGGAATCGCGGATCAGCGATAATGTCCGGCGAATCGCCGAACTCGACGAGGGACGCGAGATTCGTAATCGAGAGACGATGGCAGCCAAAGTGGAATTGGCCCGCAGCGAGCAACAACTCGAGCATCTCCGCGCCCAATTGCGGCAGTTCGAACAGGATCGCCGCGAGCGGCATGGAGCCATAGCCGACGGCCAGGAGCAACTGGCGCATTGCGTCGGCCGTATTCGCGAATCGGAAGAGCGGATTCTCACTGCGGAATGCCAATTGGCCGAGCTATATCTCCGCAAAGAAGCGATGAGCGGCGAGACCGTCGCCCTGAACAATCGCCGCGAGTCCTTGCGGCAGGAGCGGACGACCGCCGCGGATGAAGCCCAGCGGCACCGCGCGCGAGTTCGAAAACTTGACGAAAAACTGCACAAGAGAGAATTGATCGCCGGCGAATTGAACCATGAGCGGGGCGTCCTCGTCGATCGCCTTCGCGAGGATTACGGCATCGAACTCAATAATCTGAGTGAGCCGACGGCGGAAGAATCGCGCGAGCGAGCGGTCGTCGAAGAGGAAATTGCCGATCTGCGCCGGAAACTGGCCAATATCGGCAACGTGAATCTCGATTCGCTGCACGAGGCCGACGAGCTGGAAGCCCGCTTCGCCTCGCTTTCGACGCAGTTTCAAGACCTGACCAAGGCCAAATCGTCTTTGCAGCAGATCGTCGGCAAGATCAACGCCGACAGCCGCCGCCTCTTCGCCGAGACGCTCGAGACTGTGAAAGGCCATTTTCAAGAGTTGTTCCGCAAGCTGTTCGGGGGGGGCCAGGCCGATATCGTGCTTGAAGAAGGGACTGACATCCTGGACACCGGGATCGAGATCGTCGCCCGACCGCCCGGCAAGGAGCCGCGGAACATTTCGCTCTTAAGTGGCGGCGAAAAGACGCTTACCTGCGTGGCGCTGCTGTTGGCGATCTTCCGCAGCCGGCCCAGCCCGTTCTGCGTGCTCGATGAAGTCGACGCGGCGCTCGACGAAGCGAATACCGAGCGGTTCGTTGGCGTGCTGACGGAATTCCTCGCCTGGACACGTTTCATCGTGGTGACGCACTCGAAGAAGACGATGACCGCGGCCAATACGCTCTACGGCATCACGATGCAGGAATCAGGCGTCTCGAAGCGCGTCTCGGTGCGGTTCGAGGACGTCCGTGAAAACGGCGAGATTCGCGAGGACGTCGTCGCCGCGCCGGATCGCCCCGCTGCGAATGACGATTCTGACCAGCGGCGCGCGGCTTAGCCCATCCGGACGACTGGTAACGCGACCAGTGTAGTCATCACGCTCCGCGTGATGTCAGTTCCTCAGGCGGAGCGTGAGGACTACACTCGTCACTTGCCGCTCGCCCCTAGCCACCGGCGATGCAGGCGCTACGATCCATATAGATGACAAATAAAGAAAAAGGTGGCGGGATCGCGACCACTGCGCGAGTCCGCGAGGAATCGTATCGTCGGGTGCAAGTCAAAGGCGGCAGACCAGTTGGTCGCCGTACAACCCGTAGTAACCGGTGGTCGTGCTAGGGGCGGTAGGGCTTCTCTGACCGGTTCGAGCGTTACGATTGGCGAAACTTTCTAAAGTCAGCCCTCGACGCGACTCGAAACTAATCATCGGAAGGCTTGCTCTTGCAGGCGATTGTATGACCGGCCCCGCCCGGCCGTTACAGTCGCGAGCGCAAACCATCCGCAGGGGGGACCTGCAACAAGAGGCTATGCCTTAAATGGATCGACGGCCGGATACCGGCCTGTCGCTCCATCTCGTTGCTTCTCTCCCGAAGCGTCCATTGGCCGCGTGTTTGGCTATGTCGGCGCGACTCCGTATCGGGATGGTTGAACGGCAAGTTCTCCATTTTACGGATTTTCGCCCACCTCCAAGCCCACGGCTTGCCGATGTCACTATTGAGGCACTGGACAGAGGGAACTGAGCCACCGCCAAAAAAAGAAGCAAATACGTAGACGCCCCGATCCAGATGTCGATGGATGGCCGGTAACCCCACAGCCGGCTCAGAAGGAACTGACCCCGCGTCAGTCCATTGACATGGGGCAAAGAAGCTGGCGTCGGAACGTAATGACGTTCAGGCAGCCCAGCCGACTTCCCAAACCAAGCGAGAGTATGGAGAGCCTGAGATGAAGGTCTTCACAACCGGACAGGTCGCAAAGATCTGTAAAGTGGCCCCGCGCACCGTCAGCAAATGGTTCGATTCCGGTCGGCTCCGCGGCTATCGAATCCCCGGCTCGCAAGACCGGCGGATTCCCCGCGAGTATCTGATCAAGTTCCTCAAAGAACACGGAATGCCGTTAGGCGATCTCGAAGATGAAGCGATGGCCAAAGTGCTGGTCGTCGGCCAGGACCAGGTCCTGATCGAGAACCTCAAGCGGCAGCTCCCCGTGGAACGCTCGTTCAAGATCGCAGTTGCCGCCAGCGGTTTTGAGGCCGGCATCCAAGCCGAGAGCTTCCATCCGGACTGCATCATTGTCGATTTCTCTATCGGTCGCGTCGAAGCGTTGCAGATTTGCCAAAATCTGCGCCGCAATCCCGAGTATGCCGAGACGATCCTGATCGCCCTGCTGCCGGACGACGGCAGCTCGACGAGCTTCGATCGTTCGAGTATCAACGAAACGTTCAAAAAGCCGTTCGACGTGGCCCTGTTGGCCGAGCGTCTGCGGACCTTGATCGGCGCCCGCAAGGAACTGGTCTAAGCGGGCTGGGTGGCACTGACCAGCGGGGCGCCCCCTGGGCCCGTTCAGTGTTGCGGACCCGCCAGCTAGACCCTCGTCGCCGCTCCAAATCAACCCGTCGCGGATGGACCCCCGCGACGGTTTTTTATTGCGCGGAACTAAGGCTCGGATGGTACAATTAGGAGGCATCCACCGTCAGTTCGTTCTTACCGCGCGATTGATCGCCATGTCCGACCTGAGCCACTTCGACGAGCGCGGGCAGAGCCGAATGGTCGATGTCGGCGGCAAACCGGTCACTCAGAGAACGGCTTGCGCCAGCGGCTTGGTTCGCATGGCCCCGGCGACCCTCAGCTTGATCCAAAATCGCCGGCTGGCGAAGGGCGACGTGCTGGAGGTTGCCCGCCTGGCCGGAATCATGGCGGCCAAGCGCACGGCCGATCTCATTCCGCTCTGCCATCCGCTCCCTTTGGACTCGGTGACCATCGAGTTCACGTTTCCCGATGTGTCGACCTTGGCTATTTGCGCCGAGGCCCGGGTAACGGCGCGCACGGGTGTCGAGATGGAAGCGCTCACGGCGGTCAGCGTCGCCGCGCTCACGGTCTACGACATGTGCAAGGGCGTCGATCGCGGGATCACAATCGCCGCCGTGCAACTTGAGGAAAAATCCGGCGGCCGCAGCGGGCACTGGCAGCGCGGGTGAGACGCATGATTCGATGGATCGCCAAGCGTTTCTGGCCGCGGCTTTACCGTGCGATGATGAAATGGCAGCAAGACGACGGGCTCACCTGGGCCGCCTCGCTCGCCTATTACGCGGCATTCTCGTTCTTTCCGCTGGTGCTCGTCATCATCGCCGGGGCGGGCTTCGTGCTGAGGTTTTCGCAAAGCGCCCAATTGCACCAGCAACAACTGGTCAAGTTGATCGGCGAGCAGACCTCTCCAAAACTGGCCGACGAGGTCGCCAAGGTTCTTTCCGGCGTTCAAACCAGCGCAGCGGTGAGCGGCCCGGTCGGCTTGGCGACTCTCGTGCTAGGCGCCATTGGCATCTTCATGCAGCTCGAAGCGGCCTTCGACCGGATCTGGAAAATCAATGCCAATGGCGATGGCCCGAAGCGGACCCTCTTGCGGATTCTGCGCACTGTGCTCTTCACGCGGCTACGGGCCTTCCTGATGCTCATCGGGGCCGGAGTCGTCGTGCTCGCCGCGTTTATCTCGAATATGGTTGTCGCTGGAATCAGCCGCTATGCGGAACAATTGCCGATGGGCACTCTGCTCTTCCACGGATTGCAGCTCGCTGCGAGTGCCTTCTTGAACGCTCTGATGTTCACGCTGCTCTATCGCGTGCTGCCAAAGAGGCATGTTCCTTGGCTGCAAGCGATCGGCGGCGGTCTGGTGGCAGGGGTGGCCTGGGAAATCGGCCGGCAATTGCTCGCGCTCGTAATCGTCGGCAAGAGCTACACAGCCTACGGCGTCATCGGCTCATTCATCGTGCTGATGTTGTGGTTCTATTACGCGAGCATGGTCCTGCTCTTCGGTGCCGAGTTCGTGCAGGTGGGCGGCGACGCCGATCGCCGCTCCCCCGAATCCTGAAGCCGGAAGTGTCGGCATATTGGCAGTTGGACAAATCGTGTGCCGGAGACGGGAGGCTTACAAGACCTCACCCCGCTGATCGGGCCCGCGGTCTTCCCCGGTTTCGGACCGGCCGCTGTCCAGGTGCGCTCGGACGTCTCCGTGCCCGAACCCTCCAGTCTCGTCATTCTGCTCGGCTTCGTCGGCACGCGTCTCATCGGACACATCCGGTCTCGCCGGCTGCCGGCTTGATGGTGTTCAACCGAATTGACAGCGGACGCTCGCCCGAGTCATTATTGGCGTGGGCATGTTTTTTGGAGTACCGCCTAACGTCGGCGATCGCTATGGGATTAACGGTCTATTACGAGTGGAAAACCAAGAGCGACTTGCCGTCGGCACGTCGCCTGATCGCGAAATTCCGTTCCCTGGCGCTCAAGTTACCGTTCGATGAAGTCTCGGAGATCTTCGAGCAGGATCCTCCGGACGGCAAAATGGAGTTTCTCCCGTATGAGCACTCGTTTCGCCGCGGTGGTTTGTATCTCTCTCGCGAGCGCGCGGATGGAGAGCATGAACTCGTTGACGTGCCGGCGCTCCACGCGTTGTTTTTCAATGTGTACGTCAAGGGGGCGGAAACGGCTGCGATCGGCCTGGCGAGTCATCCGCCGGTCGTCGTGCATCGGGAAGACATCATCGAACGGGACGACAGCGGCAAAGATCGCCGGCGCCTTATCGGGCAAGGCGATCCGATCGAATTCCCCACGCGGCGCCGCGGTTATTATTCGTGGCATTCGTTCTGCAAGACGCAATACGCCGGCAATCCCAAGCTCGGCGGCGAGGCGAATTTCCTCAAGGCCCATTTGGCGCTGATCGAACTGCTCGACCAGATCGATGCGACCGGCGTGAAAGTGCGGATTCGGGACGACTCGCGCTACGCGAAGCATCGCAACGTCGATCGGCTGCTGCGGTCCTTGCGAGACTGGGATGCCATCATCGCCAGAGTTGCCGGAGCCTTTGGCGATGCGCTCGGATCAGAGCCGGGCGCGGTGATGGCCCCCATCAAGGCCCGACCAGACTTCGAACATCTCGAGGCCAAGGGAATCGCAGTGTTAAAAAAACTCGCGGCCCGGCAGCGCCGGCGGAAGAGAGGCTCTTCATGAGGGGTGATAGATCATCCGGGGTTGGAAAAGGCCGGAGTCATCGTGCTGGTAGCGTTTATCTTCAACATGGTCGTTGCCGGAATCAGCCGTTACGCCGAACAATTGCCGATGGGCACTCTGCTGTTCCACTTCTTGCAGATCGCGGCAAGCGCCTTCTTGAACGCCCTGATGTTCACGCTGCTCTGTCGCGTGCTGCCGAAAAAACATGTCCCCTGGCTCTAAGCCATCGGCGGCGGGCTGGTGGCAGGGGTCGCCTGGGAAATCGGCCGGCAATTGCTCGCACTCTTGATCGTCGGCAAGAGCTACACGGCCTACGGCGTCATCGGCTCATTCATCGTGCTGATGCTCTGGTTCTATTACGCGAGCGTGGTCCTGCTCTTCGGTGCCGAGTTCGTGCAGGTCGGCGGGAATTCCGGTGATGACCCCGCGCCCTCGACGGCCCAAATTCGTGTTTCGCCTTGAAGGTCCGTGGAGTAAAATAGGGTTAGTGTTTCTCAATCAGGGAGTTCTCCAGGTCTATACTCATGACGCGAGTCATTGTCAGCGCCGCGATCCAGGCACAGTTGCATAACCTCGACGACGTGCTCGAAGTGTGCGACGAATCGGGCCGCACGCTGGGCTTTTTCCACCCTGCGATGCAAGCGGATCGGTCGACGGGCGAAAAGATCGCTTCCCCCTATTCCGACCGGGAGATTGAAGAGTTTCGCAAGCAACGGACTGGCCGCCCGCTATCGGAGATACTCAAGGATCTTCGAGTGTCATGAAGTACACGGTCGTATGGACACCCTTCGCCGAGCGTCGCCTGACCGTGATCTGGTTGGCCGCGGAGGATCGAAATGCCGTCACTGCGGCCGCCGACTTTCTCGACACCGCCCTTAGTTCCGACGCGCATCTGCGCGGTGAATCGCGTTCTGAAAACGTCCGCGTCCTTTTTGCGCCTCCGTTGGGAATCGACTTTGAAGTTTCCGAAAGCGACCGGGTGGTTTACGTCTTGACGGTTTGGCGAACCGATCGACGTGGGCAACCATAGCGTTTGGTTGCTGCCGGATTCTCGTGGGGATTAGTGGTTCCGCGGAGTTCGGCTATTCCATGCGAATTGGTTGCATTCGACTAGGATTTGGACTAGCATCGGAGGCATGGCGACGTGGCGCTTCTCCCGCGACGTGCCGGTCTAATTCTGCGCTACAATCCCGCTGCCGAGGAGCACTCTATTGAGCCGACGCACCACTGTTAAATCTCTCTCGTTTTGCATTCTTTTCGCTGCCGGCACGATTGCGGGCGGGTCGTCCCAGGCCGGCATGATTAACATCGCGATGGTTCCCGTCGGCGATCCGGGCAACGCGGCCGATTCGACCGGTTACGGCTCGGTCAGCTACCCGTACTCGATCGGCAAGTACGACATCACAGCCAGCCAATATGCCGCATTTCTCAACGCAGTGGCGGCAGCCGACCCCTATGGGCTCTACAATTCGTTCATGGCTAGCAATTCCCCCAATATAACCGGTGCCGGAATCATCCAGAGCGGGAATTCCGGAAGCTATACGTATTCCGTCGTTGCCGGCCATGAAACCTTTCCTGTGAACTTTGTCAATTGGGGCAATTCGGCTCGATTCGCCAATTGGCTGCAAAATGGGCAGCCAACCGGAGTGGAAGGACCGGGCACCACCGAGACCGGCGCCTACACACTGAATGGCGCGACCTCGACTGCCGCGTTGATGGCCGTCACGCGCAATCCAGGCGCTACCTGGGTCATTCCCACTGAGGATGAATGGTACAAGACTGCATATTACAAGGGAGGTGGCACAAACGCCGGCTACTGGCTCTACCCGGAGCGGAGCAACAGCGCGCCGAGCAACATGCTTTCCGCGACCGGCACAAACAACGCGAACTTCTACCAGGGTGGATACACCGATCCGACGAACTATCTAACCCCGGTGGGCGCGTTCGCCGGTTCGCCGGGATCCTACGGTACATTCGATGAAGGGGGCGACGTCTCTCAATGGAACGAAGCGGTGGTGACGGGTTCGTCGCGTGGTGTGCGTGGCGGGTCGTTCTTCTATTTGCCGTCCGACATCTTGGACAACGCGCCTTCCTATGATCGCTACTTTCTCGGCTTCGATCCGACGACTGAGACCGGTCTCGTCGGATTCCGCGTCGCAAGCCGCGCTGCGAGTGTCCCTGAGCCAGGTAGCGTTGTCTTGTTGCTCATGGGCGCTTTAGGATTCTTGCTCTGTCGGGTAAGCCGAACGAATATCCTGTCTCCATGCGCGGCATGGCCGGCAAGTGGTTACGATTGACTTATGCGCTGCCAGCACGCTTTAGCGTGTTTTGGAATGAGTTCGTCTTGACGCGCTACCCGAGCGGCGCTCTGACAAGACGGAATCCGATTGTATTCATCGCGATTTATGGTAAAATGGCGTCGGTTCAAACGCACGCCACGCTGATCCCACCCCAGCCCATACCCGCCCGACCTTCCTCTCGTCGCTCTCCGTAATAATCTCGGACGAGCGGCTTTCGACCGGTTCCAAATTGCGACCGGGCCCGAGTTGGATTTCGCCGCGGCCGACAGCCTTGCCAAATGCCAATCCGAAAACCGCCCGGGCAAAGGGGACAGTCCCTGTTTTGCTCCGCCGACCATCGCGGCGATGGTGCCTGCGCAAAAGGGGGACAGTCCCCGGCGGTTTTCGGAGAGGCACTAAATGCCGATTGCTTCGCGCTCTCACTTTCTCGCGGAAAGAAATGGACCGACGGAGTCGAACATGGAACTGATTCGCCTCGAAGAGATTACCAAGACGTATCAATTGGGCGAAATCGACGTTCGCGTCCTCAAGGGAGTTTCCCTCTCTATAGCTCGCGGCGAGATGGTCGCACTGATGGGCGCTTCCGGCTCGGGCAAGACCACGCTGATGAACATTCTCGGCTGCCTCGACCGGCCGAGTTCCGGGCGGTATTGGCTCGACGGCCAGGAAATGAGCCGGCTGGGACCGAACGACCGGGCCCTGGTGCGGACCGCGAAACTGGGCTTCGTTTTCCAGAGCTTCAACTTGCTTCCGCGAACGACGGCCGCGCAAAACGTCGTGATGCCCTTGGACTACTCTCCAAAGCGTCCCCACCGCGCCGAAGCGCGGCGACTGGCCCACCTGCTCCTCGACCGAGTTGGCCTGGACAACCGTAGCGACCACGAGCCGTCGCAACTATCCGGCGGGCAGCAGCAGCGCGTGGCCATTGCCCGGTCGTTGATTGGCCGCCCTTCGCTGTTGCTGGCCGACGAGCCGACCGGCAACCTCGATTCCCACACCAGCGTCGAGATTCTGCGGATGTTTCAGCGATTGAACGAGGAAGGGATCACGGTGATCCTCGTCACGCACGATCCGAAGGTGGCGGCGTTCGCCCATCGGACGATCCGTATCGTCGATGGGCTGATTGCCGGGGACGAATCGCACTCACGCGCTGCCCATGATGCACACGGCGTGGCCGAGTTTCTTTCGGACGGACCGACCATTCCACCACCGCATATTCACAACGGCAACGGGGCCGGCTCGGCTGCCACCGTTCTCCCGCTCTCCCTCGGAGACGTTCGGGGCGAGGGCGAGTTGACGCTGATCCGGCACCCTCACCCTAGCCCTCTCCCAAAGGGCGAGGGAATGATCGAACCACTGCCTCGCACCGTCGGAACTGCCATTGCCGAACATTCCCGCCCACGAACGCAAACGCGACCGACGGCGGCCGCCCATTCCACCAGCTCCTGGTATGGCGACGTCGAACCGCGTGCCCATCGTTCTCTGGCGCCGACTCTGCTTCCAAACACGCTTCGGACGGCGCTCGGTGCGTTGCGGGCCAATAAAATGCGATCGGCCTTGACGGCGCTCGGCGTGATCATCGGAGTGGCGGCCGTAATCGCCATGACCGAAATTGGCGAAGGTTCAAGGATCGCAATTCAAAAGACCATCGCCAGCATGGGAGCGAACAATTTGATCGTCTTGCCCGGGGCCATCATGAGTGGCAGCGTCAATTTCGGCAGCGGCAGCTCCCAGACGCTCAAGCCGGCGGACATGGAAGAGATCCTTCATCAATGTCCGGCGGTGGTTGACGTCGCCCCGATGGTTTGGACCCACGGCCAGGTCGTATACGGCAATCACAATTGGGTGCCCAAGAACATGAGCGGAACGTCGCCCTCCTATCTCAGCGTGCGCGATTGGAACGAGATGGAGGAGGGCGACATGTTCACCGACCGCGACGTGCATGACGCCAGCAAAGTCTGCGTGATCGGCACGACGCTGGCGCGGGAGTTGTTTCTCGACGAATCGCCTGTCGGCAAGGAACTTCGCATTCAGAACGTCCCGTTTCGAGTGGTTGGCGTGCTGAGCAGTAAAGGGGCCAACATGATGGGCTCCGATCAGGACGATGTTTTGCTGGCCCCGTGGACGACTGTGAAATTCCGGCTCAACGGCAACGGCGCGGGAAGCACCGCCGCGCAAGCGACCGCTCAACAAAATTCGCTGACGGCCATCAATAGCCTGAATAGCCTCTATCCCGGCGGCGTGACGCTCTACGATGTCCCATCGCCGATCCAAACGGACGACGCGCCGCAATCCGCCCGCCAGATCAACCTCGATATGATGATCGCCAAGGCGGTCGGTCCCGAGGAGATTCAGGAAGCGATCGATCAAATCTCGGGCTTGTTGCGTGAGCGGCATCATCTCCCGTTCGATCGCGGAAACGATTTCGACATCCGCGACATGACGGAAGTGAGCAAGACAATGTCGCGCTCCTCCGAACTGATGGGCGTCTTACTGCTCGTCGTTGCGGCGATTTCACTGGTCGTAGGCGGGGTGGGAATCATGAACATCATGCTCGTCTCGGTGACCGAGCGGACCCGCGAGATCGGCCTGCGGATGGCGGTCGGCGCCCGCAGCCACCACATCCTGCGTCAATTCCTCGTCGAGGCGGTGCTGCTGTGCCTGCTCGGCGGCGCGATCGGCATCCTGTTCGGCCGCGGCGCGTCGATCCTCGTCCGCTCGATCGAGCACTGGCCCACGGCCGCGTCGATCCCTGTGATCGTCGTGGCAGCGCTCGTTTCCGCCGGAGTCGGCATCCTGTTCGGATTCTATCCTGCCTGGAAGGCGTCGCGCCTGGATCCGATTGAAGCCCTGCGCTACGAATGAAAAAGACCGGCCATGCGGCATTAGCTGCCACATGGCCGGTTTAACTTCGTTCGTGCGAATCCTTGCGGACCGAGCTGTTCCTGCCCAACTCTAGACCATTCCTTTCCGAACCGCCCATACGGCAGCTTGGGTGCGATCGCTGACGGCGATCTTTCGCAAGATATTCTGCACGTGCTCCTTCACCGTCTCGATGCTAATGGAGAGCGAACGGCCGATCTCCTTGTTGCTCAAGCCAAGCGCCATGTGACGCAGGACCTGCGTCTCGCGATTGGTGAGCGGCACATCCGAATCGCCCGTTTGCTGCCGGGTGGCCATCGCGGTCGAGACGCGGCGCATCTCGCCGACTCGCGAAGGAGACTCGCCCTTCGCGGCCGCAGTGATGGCCGTGATCAAATCCGCGCGGCTCGAACCCTTCAGCACATAGTCGCTGGCTCCCAATGCGACCGCGCGAGCCACGTAGGTCGGATTGTCGTACGTCGAAAGTACGACCACCTTGGCCTCGGGCAGTTCGGTCCGCAATTGTTCCAAAGCTTCTAATCCATCGGTTTGCGGCATCCGGATATCCAGCAGAACCACGTGGGGCCGATGTTTGCGGGCCATCTGGACCGCTTCTTTGCCGTCCTTTGCTTCGGCCACGATCTTAATATCGGAACCGCTCAAAAGGCTCGCCAATCCGTGGCGGACCACCTCATGGTCGTCGGCGACCAAAACCTTGATGCTCATGAAAAGCTCCTCTCAAAAAAACCAGAACGACGGACAAGAACCGCCTCGGCGCCCCCGAGCCGTGACCTCTAAAATGAACAACACCACGACGAACACGCCGCACGCACGTTCCGAATGCGGGCGGAGACAAGCGACCCCAACTTGAGGGGCCCGTGCCGATGCGCCATTTAACGCGTCGTTGTCAGGCACATAGATTTACCGTTCCGTGTGAGGGAGCGCGCCCCTCACACCCCCATCATAAGATGAAGAGGGGGACCTTGAATAGGCCCCGAAAGATCCGAATTATCATTTCGCGGATTCGCGGCGGACTTTGGCCCGGTCATGGCGTGCCACGTGCTTGATTCACGAGATTGCTCGCTCCCTGGACCAGCAATTCGCCAGCCAACCGAACACCCAGCAATGCTGCCTGGTCAGTGCTCCCGCTTACGCTGCCGATCAAACGCACACTGCCGTCCGGGCTTAGGACGACGCCGTCGAGTTTCAGTCGTCCACCCAAGTCGATCCGTCCCCAGGCACCGATTGGCGCAAGACAGCCCCCGTCAAGCTCCGCTAAAAACGCACGCTCGGCCACGACCGCCGCGCGCGACAACGGATCATCGAGCACTGCGACGGCTGGTCGGCGCCGCGAGTCCACGCGAACCTCTAATCCGAGCGCTCCCTGACCGACGGCGGGCAGGAAGAGAGGCGGCTCGAGGAACTGAGTGATTCTCGAATCAAATCCGAGCCGCTTAAGCCCGGCTTCGGCCAAGACGATCGCGTCGCACTCTCCCGCGGCGAGTTTCCGCAGCCGTGTTTCGACATTCCCGCGGATTGGATCCATTTGCAGATCGGAGCGTAAATAACGCAACTGGGCTTGCCGGCGCAGGCTGCCGGTTCCGATCCTGGCGCCAGCCAGAAGAGCGTCGAGTGGTTTTCCTTCGCGACAAATGAGCGCATCCCGCGGCGATTCGCGCGGCGGCACCGCGGCAAGCGCCAGACCGGCGACATCGTCTGTTGGCAAATCCTTGAGGCTGTGGACTGCGACGTCGATCCGTCCGTCATTTAGGGCCCGTTGCAGCTCTTTGGTAAAGACTCCGGAAGTGCCGATATCGCCGATCGGGCTCTGTTGCTCGACGTCGCCGCGCGTGGTGATCGGCACCAGCTCGACGGCGTGGCCTCGCTCGACTAATTGATCGGCCACCCATTGCGCCTGCCACCGCGCTAGCGGGCTGGCCCGAGTGCCGATGCGAATTGGAGCAGCGAAGGACATGGGTTTGGAATCTGCTCGTCGCGATTAGGTAGCGCTCTTCGGCCCCGGCTCGCGTCGAGAGGTTTTTTCGCGCAATTCCCGCGCCGGCACGACGACGCCGCAGGAAATGAAGAATTGCAGCGCTTCATCAATGGTCAGATTCAAGTCGTGCGCCGCGGTCTTGGGCACGGTGACGACGTTCCCTGTAAACGGAACCGGTGAACCGGGCACCGCGACCGTGAGGCACGGCTCGCGGGCCGCACCGGCAATGTCGCGCATCCCTTCGCCCGTAACCAATCCCACAGTCCAAATGCCGGCCCGCGGATATTCAATTGCCACCACCCGTTTGAACTCGACTTCACTTTCGACGAATGCAAAATCCGTCACCTTCTTGACCGACGCATAGACGCTGCGAACCACGGGAAGTCTGCGGGCGATCGATCCGATGAATCCGCCGACGCCCGCGGCGAACAGCCGGCCGAGGACATACAGCACCAACACGAACAGCAGCAGGAACACTGGCACCACGACCACCGGCCGGAGATACCGCAGATTCACGTAGTCCTCGAACGCAGATCGAGCGTTGGGAAGCGACCTGCCAGCCAGGCCGGCCCGCAAATCATCCGCGATCGCGGCCGGAATGTACTGGCCGCTTTCGAGGCGAACGTAGGCTCGGCCGTCGAATAGGAGCGTCGGTTTCGCTTCCCGGTCTCCCGGTTGTTCGCGGACATCCCAAGCCCACCAGACTAGGGCCTCGCGGGCGGCATCGGTCACGGGCTTCAATACATAAAGCTGCACCGTGCCAAATACCCACAGGAAGATCACAATCGTGAGAATCGGCGGCAAGATGAGGGCTAAGCCGCGAAAAACGGCCCCGCGGAACGATCGCGACCGCGCTGGAACCACCGGCACGGGTTGTAATGGGGCGCTGGCCATATCCCTGTAGTCTTTCCGATTCACCGATCGCTGACAAGCGCCGCGGTTGCGACGTGGATGCAGCTTCAACTAAAGTCTCGCGCCTCCGCTCGGGCAACGACGACGATCGCCACGTCGTCGGCGCCGCCGCGACGCAAAATGCCGGCGGCCTCGTTCGCGGTCGCGCCCGTCGTCATCACGTCGTCGACGAGCAGGACCCGCGCGCCGCTGAAATCCCAGCTCGACTTGATCCGAAACGCGCCGCGAATGTTCTCCCTTCGATCTTCCGGCGGCAATTCATTCTGGGGTCGGGTAAGCCGCCGACGCGCCAACGCTCCCGCGGCGGGGACGCCAAGGCGTTTGGCGATCGCGGCAGCCAGCAAATCCGGACTGTTCGCCCCGCGACTTAGCCGGCGCCGCCAGTGCATCGGAATGGGGATCGCCACCTCCGGACGCCATGCGGCAAGTTCGTCGTGGCGCGACTCCGCCAGCAACTTTCCGATGGCCGCGGCCAACGGCTCGCCGTTCGGCCGCTTCATTCGCAGGATCGCCTCGCGGAGTTCATCGCGATACGGACCCAAGCGAACTGCCGCGCCGAACTTCCAATCCGCCTCTCGGCAGCGGGGGCACGTGCTTGCCGTAAACATGGCCTTTCCTTCGATCGAGGTTGCGCATCGCGGGCAGGCGGCATGCGCGCTGGCCGACAATGACCTGCGGCAGGTTGAACAGAGCAAAATGCCGTCCGCCGGCCCCAATGTTTCCTCTTGGCAAAATGCGCATCGTGGCGGGTAAACCAGTTCCGCTCCGGTTTGCGCGGCGCGCCGCAACCATCGCGCCGCGCTTATGCGGATTCGGCGCACGCGCCGCGCGAAGGATGCTATTGACGGACCGGAATTGCCTTGGTTGCGCATCTTCGGAATTTCACTTGGTGATCGACCTTACGAGAAACCGCCAGAATATGGTATTCGATTTCAGCCCGGAGTGCCCTAAATCGCTGTTTCGCCAAACTTCACAAACCGCCATTGCACAAAACCGGCAATCAGGGGATCATGCGCACCGCAAACTGCCATCTCCGTTGGCTCGCCATGAGCCGGCTCCCGCAAGCATGGAGGCTTGTTGAGACATGCGCCGCTCCCAATTCGCCATTTTTTCCGTGGCCCTACTAACGTCGATCGGCGGCGCCGGCTGTGGTTCGCATGACGGCGCATCGCCCGCAACCGCCAGCATCGCCGCCGCCGGGCAACTAGCCGCGCCGAACGCGGCGGCCGACAAGACCGAGCAAGATAAGCTCCACCCGGTCGCCGTCGTCCACACTTCGCTGGGCGATATTACGCTCCGCCTCGACGCCGAGCATGCGCCGATCAGCGTCGACAATTTCTTGACGTACGTCGAGCAAGGACACTACGACAACACGATCTTCCATCAAGTGCTGGCCAAGCCGGCAGTGATTCTCGGCGGTGGATACGACACCTTCCGAAAGGAAAAGCCCGCTGGGTTGCCGATCCGAAATGAGGCCCAAAATGGGCTGAAAAACGTCCGCGGCACGGTCGGCATGGTCCGCCGCCCGGATTCGATCGATAGCTCGACGAGCCAGTTCTATTTCAATGCAGGCGACAATCCGCAACTCGATCACAAGAGCGACGCCGCCGACGGCTACGGCTATTGTGTGTTCGGCGAAGTGACCGCGGGCTTGGAAATCGTCGAGCAGATCGCCAAGTCGGCGGTCCACGACACACCGCAAGTCTCGAGTACGCCCGTCGAGCAGGTGGCCGTCAAGTGGATTCACGTCGTCCGCTGACTGCCGCGCGCAGTGCCGCATTCGACATCTTCTGAAAGTCGACCAACGCTGCCGTGCCGGGCGGTTCGCGCGGTACCACACTCGAGCCGATGATCGCCAAATCTCGATCGTCGTGTCAGTCTAGAATGTGCTCTCGCTGCGAACCTGCCGCACCACGATTTGTCATAATCGGCGCCGGGGGAACTTAAGAACCATCAGCCTTTGGATGGCTCGCTCCGTTTCCAGTGGTTAATCGAAAACTATTGCCTCGCATTAAGTTGCGCGCTCGACGAGAGAATTACAACCCATTTGATGCAAAATCCCCATTTTGATAATCGCGAAGATTTCAGGCATTCGGGCGGAATTTGTTTGGCAACTTGCGATCAAGCTGATAGGATCACGCGCTGGAGATATCAGGCAGGGATTCGGTGGCAGGAGGTAACCGACATGTCTAATCCCTTGTTTTTTGTTCAGGAATGCCCGACCTGCGGTAGGAGTCTGTACATACGCGTGGCCTATCTGGGCCGGCGCGTTGTCTGTCAGCACTGCAATGGGCATCTCGAAGCCTGCGATCCGGCTAGCGCCGCTTATCCTCCTTGCGATTCGAGCGCCGCGATTCTCAAGCGCGCGGACGAACTGCTAGAGACGATCGACCGACGCACATCGAAGGCTTCGTAGCGCAGGCATGCTTCAGTACAAGGCCGGCTACAAATTCGTTAGCGGCGGTGTGCATGCCCAGGTTCTGGATTTTCGCGCAGCGATCACGTGCGCGGACACGCTGGAAAATGCGCGTCACCTTTTGGCAATTGCCTTGAGGGACGTCGCCGAGGCCGCGTTGGAGTTAGGGCAGCCTTTGCCATTTCCCAATCCGTTGTCGTCCGATCCAGATATGGATATACAAGAGCCGATCGAACTGCAGTTGACGTAATCTTGAAATACGTAACGCACTCGGCCGATGGACAACCTCGCGCGCAGCTTTGACGCGGATCCGGCTTCCGTAGAGCATCGTCTACTTGCCGAGACGGCGTGGATGGGCGGTGAATCGGTTTCGGTTCGTTACTAACTGGGCCGACTGCTAAGCCGTAACCTATTCCGCGGGTCCGACGCTGACGTTGAGCGCCGTCTCGTAGCTTATCTTGCAAAAACGACATCCAAGAAAGGAGCGGCGCTTATCCTGGACGAGGGAAGTTGGCGGATCGCCGTGCCACTCCTTTGTTACCGGTTTGAGACTGAATTTGGCCGCAGCTCCAAGCGGAAACCAAACGACGTTTCAGCGATTGAGGCCGTCCTCAAGAATCCCTCGGTCACGCTCGCCGACCTCGCGCGCGACATCGGCACGACTGAAAAGCAGCTTCGTCGCATGTCGCTCGTCACCTTCGCGATGGCACTCCCGATTCGATCCCGCGGCCGGCGCAGCCGCAACAACAGACGGGCGAGGAAGAATCTGCCGTAACCGAACGATGAAACTAGCCCCGACTCCCGACAAGCCATCGCTTGGCTCGCAGCATCTGTGCCTTGGGTCGTAGCGGGGCGTAATACGGGTAGTGATAGCTCGTTTGGATACGGGTTGCCCAGTGGCGTTTCGCGTCGAGCGAGCCGGGGCCGAGGTCGATCAAGTGATCGCCGCGGCGGAAGCTGTCTTCGATCATGTGGCGCAGGAGGACGCTCCCGCTCCCTTCGGTGGTCACGGCCGGATCGAAGCCCATGCGCAGCCCGTAAACCGAGCCGCGGTAATGGTAGTTGTAAGCGAAGGCGGCGGGGCGGCCCGCGAGCAGGAGCAGATTGAGATCGAGTCCGCCCGCGGCGGCGGCCGTTGCGTGAGCGTCACGAAGATAATCGCGGACCGATTCGTGCGAGAGAGTCGTGCCGTCGGCGGCGGCACTTTGCCAACTTTGCCCGGCGATCGCTTCGCAGGAGTCGTAGAGGTCCCATCGCGGATCGCCGTCGCCGTAACGAGTTCCCTGGGGGCGATAGCGGATGTAAGTCACTTCGCCGCAGTCCGACAGCCGCCGTTCGGCGCGAGTGACATTCTGTCGCCAGCGACCTTTGCGACAGGCCCAATATTTCTCCCAATCCCCTTCGAGTTGAATCTGTGCCGCGTGCACCAGCGGTTCGCCGCGTGTCGTCATGCCGGCGGCGCGCATCGCTTTGCCCGTGCGGCCGGCGTCGATCCCGTCGGCATCGACCCAGCGGAGATCGACGAGATCCCAATCGCGCGGCGTGGCGTGAATGTGCCGCAGCCCTGCCCAAAGCGTGGCGGTCGGATTCGGTCCGATCGGGCCGAAAAAGGTGCCCCAGCCGTCGAGCGGATACGTCAGCACTCGAACCGTTCCCAGCCGCGTTCGCTCCGGCAATACGGTCAGCGGAAGAATTCCGATCGGTCGATCGTCGCCCGAAACGATTAGCACTCTTAAGCGCTGCCGGTCTCCGTGATGCCGCCAATAGGTTTCCAGCCACTCAAACGACTGGAAGAATGTTGCTCCGCGGGATTGCGGAAGCAGCGAATTCCAGAGCAACCGATGTTGGATCAGGTCGTCCAGGCTATTGATCTCAGTCACTCGAGTCATCGGCGGTCGCATTCTTCTAGTGTAGCTGGCGTGCTCCGCTCGCCGTCGAGTTGCCTGCGGACATAGCGATGATGGAAGGCCGGCGCGGGCCGGCAAGACCACGGTCGCAATCCGGATGCCCTGAGTGGAGGGTTTTTATTGACGTGGCTGCCGGAAGATCGCTTTACTATTAGATGGCTTCGATTTGCGCCGAAGAGGCAGGCTTTGCCGAATGGTAAACGGTGAATCGAGAAGGGGAGAAAATGCAACGTCGTCGAGTTCTGGCAACGCGACGATCGGGTCATGCGGCAGAATTTCTCGCGCGCGATATGACGCCGAAATGTAGCGGAATTCGCCAGAATTCCGAGAGCGTCGCGAAAGAGCACGATGGAATGGTAAGTTTACTGACGAGGGCAAGTATCGAGCCCTCCGCGAAACTTCGGGCGGTTGGCTGGGTTGAATAAACTGGCGATCATTGGAAACGGTTCCGGTCGCCAGCGGGCTTGCCGACGCTGGCAGCGTCGGCCACGCGTCAATCGCAGTAAGTGAACTGCATCCCCAAGCGAAGGGCATTTTATGTTGCGAACGACTCAGTTGGGATTCGTGATCATATTGGCCGCCGGCGTTTCGTTCATCGGCGCCGCTGTGGAGTCGAATGCCTCGGTCGCGCCCAAGCAGGCGGCGGTTCAAACCGATCAATTGCTCCGCGCCGATCTGGCGGCCGCGCAATCGAGCGCGTCAAAGTCTGCCGGCGACCAGAATTCAAAATCGGCCGACACCGCCTCGACCAAGCCGGCCAAGTTGGCCGATGACGAGACGTTCCTCCATCGCGCGTCGATGGACCTCATCGGCCAGCCGCCGACGCCGGCCGAAATCACCAGCTTCGTGCTCGATCCCTCTCCCGACAAGCGGTCCAAGATGGTCGATAAGCTGCTGGCGAAATCGGAGTTCGGCGAGAATTGGGCGCGATATTGGCGCGATGTGATCATGTACCGCCGCAGCGAAGATCGGTCGCTCCTCGCCTCGCCGGCGCTGACGCAGTATCTCACCGAACAGTTCAACAAGAACACTCCCTGGGACCAGATCGCCCGCTCGTTTATCACGGCCACGGGCGACGTGCGTGAGAACGGGGCCACTGGGATCATCGCGGCCCAATTCGGACAGGCCCCCGAGGTGACGGCCGAGGTCTCGCGCATCTTCATGGGAATCGAAATCCAGTGCGCCAATTGCCACAACCATCCGACCGACCGCTGGAAGCGCACTCAGTTTCACGAGCTGGCGGCGTTCTTTCCGCGATTGGCCATGCGCCCGGTGAATCTTGCCACGCCAGGGCAGCGATCGTTCGCAGTCGTCGGAGTCGATCGGCCGCAAAAGCTTCAACGACCGAACCCAAATCTGCCGCAGGGAGAGCCCGAGCACTACATGCCCGATCTGAAGAACCCATCTTCCAAAGGCACTTTGATGCAGCCGGTGTTTTTCCTCACCGGCCAAAAGCTCCCCGAGGGAACACCCGACGCCGAGCGCCGCGCGACGATTGCCAAGTGGATCACGGCGAAGCAGGATCCGTGGTTTGCCAAGGCATTCGTGAATCGGATTTGGTCGGAGTTGGTCGGCGAGGGATTCTACGAGCCGGTTGACGACATGGGTCCGGACCGCGAGTGTACGGCTCCGAAGACGCTCGATTATCTGGCTAATCAGTTCGTGCTGCACGACTACGACGTGAAGTGGCTCTACCGCACGATCATGGACACGGCCGCCTATCAGCGCGACAGCCGCTCGCGGCATTTGCCGGGCGAAACCCCTTTCGTGGCCAATTGTCCGCAACGGCTGCGAGCCGACGAACTGTTCACCGCCTTGATGTCGGCGATCGGCGTGCAGGACGATCCGGTGGCCAAGCAAGGAGGACAGGGGGGCGCGAAACGCTATCAGCCGCGCGACATGCGGGGGCTGTTCAACGCCATGTTCGGCTATGATCCGAGCGTGCGACGCGATGAAGTGGTCGGCTCGATCCCGCAGGCGCTGGTGCTGATGAATTCGCCGCAGCTTGCCCGAGCGATCGACGGCAAGCGCACCGACACGGCCCTGGGCGAGCTGTTGTCGAACACCAAGGACGACGAAGCGGTAACAACCGAACTCTATCTCCGCTGCCTCGCCCGCGAGCCGAAGCCGAGCGAAATGAAAATCTGCCTGGATCACGTCAAGCAAACCTCCAGCCGCCCGGAAGCCTTCGAAAACATCCTCTGGGCATTGGTCAACTCGACAGAGTTCTTGCACCGCAAATAGTCGGGCAGACTCGTAGGGCACGCCGTGCAGCGATTCCAAAATCGAAAATCCAATATCCTCGACGAGATCAAACCATGAACCCCTCACAAATCCTTCCCTCCCTGGCCCCGCACCCCTCGCCCCTCGCCCCTTCCTACCACCACTGCGTCCGCGTGGCCGTGAATCGCGCGCAGGTGGTCGGCCGCCGCGATTTTCTTCGAGGCATTTCAGTCGCCGGGCTGGCTGCCGGCACGCTGGGCTGGACCGACCTGATGACGGCCAACGCCGAAGATCTGCGAAAGAAGGGAATGGCCTGCATCTTACTGTGGATGTCCGGCGGGCCCAGCCAGTTCGAAACATTCAGCCCCAAGCCCGATCATCCCAACGGCGGCTCGACAAAAGCCATTTCGACCGCCGCCTCTGGCGTTCAGATTTCCGAGAACTTCCCGCTCCTGGCCAAATCGATGAAGGACATCGCCGTCATCCGCTCGATGACGAGCAAGGAAGGGAGCCATCCGCGCGGCACGTTCCTCATGCACACTGGCTATATCCCGAGCGCCAGCGTCAAGTATCCGAGCATCGGCGCCGTGGTGGCCCATGAGATTGGCGATCCGAAAAGCGATCTGCCCTCGTTCGTCCGCGTCGGCGGCCGCGCTCAGACCGGCTCGAACGGCGGATTCCTCGGCGTGCAATATGATCCATTCGATATCGCCAACCCGGCCGCCATGCCTACCAACACGATTCCGACGACGAGCGTCGAGCGCTATCGCCGTCGGCTCGACTTGCTCGGCCAACTCGAACAGGATTTCGCAACGACCGCGCCGCAAGAAGTAGTCGATCACCAACAGCAATACGAGCGGACCGCCAAGATGATCCTCAGCCCGAGCATGAAGGCCTTCGACTTGAGCAAAGAGCCGGATTCGATGCGCGAGGCCTACGGCAAGACGCAGTTTGGCAACGGCTGCTTGCTCGCGCGGCGGTTGATCGAATCGGGCGTGACGTTCATCGAGATCGACCTCGGCGGTTGGGACACTCACGCCGACAATTTCACCAAGACCAAGGAACTCGCCGGACAAGTCGATCAGCCGTTCGCCCAATTGATCGCCGATCTCAAGCAACGGGGCATGTTGGATTCGACGGTGATCATGTGGATGGGTGAATTCGGCCGCACGCCGACCATAAATCCCCGCTCCGGCCGCGACCACTACCCGCGGGCCTTTAATGCCGTGGTGGCCGGCGGCGGAATCCGTGGCGGGCAGGTGATCGGCGAGACAGACAAGGCCGGCACCGAAGTCACCTCGAACCCGGTGACGATTCAGGATCTCTTCCAAACCGTCTGCAAGAGCCTCAAGATCGACGCGACCAAAGAAAACATGAGCCCCATCGGCCGCCCGATCAAAGTCGTCGACGGCGGCAAGCCGGTGAAGGAATTGGTGGGCTAGAGTCGAGTATCATCATCGGACTTGAGCGCGGCGCAATGGCGGCTGGCCTGGGCCGCGGACGCGCAGAATTCGCACTACATTCCCGGAAACCATGAACAGAATCCGGTAATTGTTTCCACGACGAGTCTTGAATATTCGCTACCGCACCTGAGCACGAGCCAGCGAGGCTTCTTCCGCGAATCCAAAGCCAAATGGGTTTTGGATCAAGTCTTTGATCGCGGCAACGTAGGTTTCGCGCCACCGAGCGGCGCCGGCCGGCGAGTGTTTTGCGAGCCAACGATAGATGCCCTCCACGTCGTTCTCCGCGCGGCGCAGGATCAAGAGTTCGAAATTCATGGCTTGGAGTCAAGCCCATGCCGCTCGCGAAATTCTCGATCGAACTCTTCCCACGGCCTGCCGAGGTCGCCGGCCTCCATGCCAGCGAGAGCCTCCTTCACGGCGGCGATTGCATCGTCGTCTTCATCCATCAGCGGATGCTCAGCGCGCCAAAGGTCCAACACATCTTCGGGGGATAGATCAGCATCGTTCTCGGAGAGCTTGAGAGCGACAAAATGATGGAAGCTTGCAAGCTCGCTTTCGACGTTGGACGACATGAAATTGCTCCTAGTGAACGTCTGACGCTCGTGGTTAGTTCTATCACCAAGCTAGCGGCGCGAGTTATCTTTCCCACCAGCTCTTACGCGCTCGGATCAACCGCCTCATTCCGTCGCGCCCATAATCCCTCAAGAAGTCGTGCGGAACTGAAATCCAGTCGTCGCATTTGGTGAAGATTCTGACCCGTGAAGCCATCGGGAAGCTCGCCTACCGTGCCATCGAACTCAAGTTGAAACGCCCAGCGCGATATGTTCAGATTGGCTTTCTCCTCTGGACTATCGCAAAGCGCGTGGTGCTCTGCCTCTCAGAGATTCGACTCTTGTAGCCGCCGCTCGGCCTCCATTTGCCCGACGATTCGGTCAACTTTTTGACGACCAACTAACAAGAGGTCGTTCGGACCTTTGCTAGTCACGATCCATAGAACGTCTCCGCCGGTCAGCTTTCCGTATTGATTGCTTGCCGAATGTGGGATGGTTGGCTGGGACTCATCATCCGCGACCGTCGACGGTTTCCAGTACACCAAATAGTCCGACATCGCGTTCTAATTCGACGAGCTTTTGGAAATAGGACGGAATGATGGCACCGACTACGAATTCATTATCCGTTGATACTTGGCTTCCCGACAAGAGGTGGTCGTGAAAAAGTGATCTCGATCCGTGGTGACGATGTAGTGATCGGGATAGGGATCCTCGGCGTCCCGTCGCCTCCCGTCTGCGCCTCGACTCCGGTGGTGGTGGTCGGTATCGTAGGGTAATTATCGAATCCGTTCGCGCCAGTGACTGATTTGCCCCAAGCAACTGAGATTCTCCGCATGACGTTTGACGAACTGATCGTCCTGTTCCCTTGCCAGAGGTTGGAGGATTTCCCTACCGATCTGAAGGACGAGGATGCCGAGGGTTTGCTTGCCGGATGGTCGGCGCTGTGGCATCCGGCGCTGCTGGCGGCGGTGGGCAAGGTGCCGACTTGGCGGACGGCGGAGTTCGCGCCCGAGAGTCTCTCGGGCAAGTTGATTGTCGTCCCGCCGGTTGTCGAAAACTCGATTGCCGGTGATCTCATTGCCCGCGTGGAGAGCGAGGGGCGCCGCGTGGTCCGCGGCCTGCACCGCCGCGACGAAATCGTGGCGGCGCTACTCTCCGCGCTCGCGCCGGCCGGCGGAGTGTCTTCTCCGACGCCCATCCCGTCGCAAGCGACGGGGCTAACGACTGCTGATCTCCGACCTCCGACCTCCGACCTCCGGCCTCTGGTCTCCGATTTTCTCGCCCTCGGCACCTGCGTCCTAATCAGCGAATTGCTCGTGCGGCGGATGCGATATACGAGCAACTTGGACGAAGGGGCGTTTGCAGGGCACTTGATGACTGCCGCGTCGGCGGCAATGGCCGGCAAGGACGAGGACGCCCGCCGAAACTTGACCCTATGTTGCAACACGCTCGTCGAGTCGCGCGGGCGGTACTACCCGGTCGATATGTCGCTCATTGATCTCACTCTCGTCGCGCCGACGACGATCGGCGAATCACTGCGCAAGGAGCTGGCCGCCAATCAGCCGATCAATCTGCTAATGCCCGCGGCCGTCTTGGCCGAAATGGCTCAGCGCGAGCCGGCGAGCCTCGCGGCAATGCGCGGAGCGATCGAGCGCGGCACGGCGGCAGTGATCGGCGGCGAATGGGATGAATCCGACTTGCCGCTCATGCCGCTGGAAGCGATGCTCGCCGAATTCCAAGCCGGCTTGGCGGAATGCGAAAAGCATCTCGGATCACGACCGACAGTGTTCGCGCGAAGGCGATATGGACTCACGCCCGCCTTGCCGCAGGTGTTGCACAATCTGGGTTTCCGCGGAGCCGTGCATGTCACGCTCGACGACGGCCGGTTCCCGCAGCCCGACAACAGCAAAGCCCGCTGGGAAGGGTTGGACAACTCGGCAATCGACATCCTGGGGCGGATTCCGCTGGACGCGGGCCAGCACAGCAGCTTCACCAGTCTCGCGGAGAAGGTCAGTCACGCGATGGACCATGACCAGGTGGCAACCGTCTGCTTCGCGCATTGGCCTGGGAAAACCAGCCCGTTCTACGACGATCTGCGGTGCGTGATGTCGATGGCGCCGGTGATCGGCAAGTTTGTAACGCTCGATCACTACTTCGCCAACACCGATTCGTCCGGGATGTTTTCCAAATTCACGCCGGACGAATATCGCACGCCGTATTTGCAGCAGGAGGTGGCGTCGGGAAGGAGTGATCCGCTTTCGCGCTGGGTGAGATATGCGAAGCGGTTGGCGACGACAGACGCCGCAGCGGCGCTGACGACCTTGTCGGCATTGCTGCGAGGAAAAGTGACGAGCGAGACGCTGAAGCAGTGTTTACCCCTCACCCCCGGCCGCTCTCCCGCAAGGGGAGAGCGGAGTGCGGAAGCTGACGCCTCCGAAGTGGTGGCAGGCAGCGCTGACAACGGTCGAGCTGATTCGGGCGAGCGGCTGTCGGCGGCGCTTGCCAGTTTTGCCGCTGCGTTGCCGCGCGAAAAGCGCGAGACCATGCGAAGCTACCTGGCGGTGAATCCCGCGAGTTACGGCAGGCGGGTCCTCGTCGATGTTTCGGAGTTGCCTATGTTGCCTCCGGTCAAGGCGCCGATCAAGGCGGCCGAGGAAGCGGCTGGCAAAAAACACGTCATCGTCGATCTGCCGCCGATGGGCTTTGCCTGGATCGGTCCCGCGGGGGGCGAGTCGGGGAAGAATTGGTCGGGCGAGCCGCTGGCGGCGGGGCATACGCTGCGCAACGAATTCTGCGAGGTGGCGATTCATCCAACGACCGGCGGCATTCAATCAATTCACGATTTTCGCATCCGCGGAAACCGGCTCTCGCAGCAGCTTGTATACCGCTCGGCCGATTCGGCCGGCGTTTCCCCGTCATCGGACGATTTTGAATCGACGGCCTCGCGGATGGTCGCGGAATCGATTGAAGTCACCTCCGCCGGGCTGCTCTTCGGCGAGATTACCAGCCGCGGGCAATTGCTCGATGCCGCCGGGAAACGTCTGGCCGGGTTTGTGCAGCGAGCGCAGGTGACACTCGGCAGCCGCGTGGTCGGGCTTGAAATCGAGCTTGACACCGCCGAGCCGCTCGCCACTGATCCTTGGAACTCCTACTTCGCCTGCCGCTATGCCTGGGCCGATCGCTCGGCCGAGCTGCGCCGCAGCGTTCATTTGGAAAGCCATCTCACTCGCGCGAAGCGGATCGAGGCGCCGCACTTCATTGAAGTGGATGCGGCCGAGGTGCGCACCGCGTTGCTTTCGGGCGGCCTGCCATATCATCAGCGCGTTGGCCCACGGATGCTCGACACGCTCCTCACCGTTCGCGGCGAATCGGCGAAGAAGGTCCATCTGGGAATCGGCGTCGACGTGCCTCACGCCTGGATGGCCGCGCTTGACTTGCTTGCGCCAATCGCCGTCCAATCGGAAGTTGCCTCGCCGCCGACGCCGGTCAGCTATGGCTGGCTATTTCATTTGGACGCCAAGAACGCCGTGGTGACGCACTGGGCGCCGTTGCTAGAGGAGCAGAGCGAAGGGGCGAGCGACGTCGCCGAATCCGCTGGCAAAGTAATCGGTTTCCGCTTTCGAGTGCTCGAGACAGAAGGGCGCGGTGGCCGCGTTCAACTCCGCTCGTTTCGCGCGCCCGCTTCAGCCGAGCGGACCGACTTCGAGAGCAAGCCGAGCGGAAGCCTTTCAATCGAGGGAGACCGCATCCTCTTCGATCTCGGGGCCTACGAATGGATGCAAGCGGACGTGCGATGGTGAAATAAGCTATTGATTCGCAGGCGCCATCCGAGGGCCCGTCGCCAGATGCGGCTGATGACTAGCCCGATCTGCCGGCACGCCAGTGGCGGAGTAATCGTCGTCGGTCGGCGCGGGCATAGCTCCCTCGGGTATTGCGTCCGAAGGGGCGTGGTTATTCTCGATGACCGGATAGCAGTCGTCGTACGGGCATGCGCACATCCGGCAGCCGGCAAGGCTAGCCAATCCCAAGAGCGCGGCAATGAAATACTTGGCCATAGTGATCCTCTGCCGGTCAAATCCGGTCGTAAGATGGGCAAGCCGCGAACGATGCGCGAGAAAACGCATCGCATCGACGAGCCCAATGGCCCGCGCGGCCGTCACTTACTCTCGGCAACTGGGGCGAGTCAACCTGAGCAAATCTTGCCGGTTGTAGCGGCAAGTGCGAGCGGCTTACTCTTTCGTCGCTGGCGCCGCTGCCGGCGGAGGAACGGCTTTAGCATTCAGATTGATCACGGGTGGGGCGGCGCGAGGCTCTTCGCTCTTGGGAGGCGTCCAGCCCGTATCGACCAACATGTAGCCCGACCAGAAAAACGGATGACGGGCGGTGATAGCGTCCCCATCCGCCGATTTTTTGATCCGCGATTCGCGATCGAAATCCACCGGAGTGAGCATCATCATTTGCACGCTCCGTTGCCAGGCATCGGCCGCGCTGGCGAACGGCAATTCTTGGATGAACTGCCGCACGAGTTCATAACTGGATTGCCCGCCCGTTCGCCAGCGGCTGAGCAATATCGTCCGCGTGCCGGTCGACATGAGTCCGCAGACGGAGAGAAACAACTCGCTGCCGGCCGTTCCGCTGCTCACCGATCTTAGCGATGATTCCGCTGGCGTGTGGAAACCGGGGAGAACGATCTGGATGGGACTCTTCCAAGGCAAAGTAAACCACTGCGATAGCGACCCGGCTGCCTCCACTCGGTCGAGCTGCAGCGGCGACCAGTCGTACGCGGCTTTCTTCCCCACCGAAATGTCATCGAATACGACGAGCGAATCGAACAATGAGCCATACAGCGGCGATGCCGCCGGCAGCACCCCCTTGATTGCCGAAGCATGCGGAAGGACCTTGTGCAATTCGTCGAACGCGGTCTGCGACATGTCCGGATCGTCGCGCACGTGCAGCTTTCCGAGCACGACGCCGATCTCTTCGGTCGACTTGCGGTTCAACCGCTCGGGCATCGCCAGCCCCATCGTCGGCAGATAACGGACGCGGCTGCGGCTGATGAGCGGCACAAGGTCTTTGCCGTCGCGGGATCTGTTCTTCGGGTTCGCCCCGGCAGTGGAAACTTGCAAGCTTTCAAACGGCAGATACCAGAGCACTCCATCGGGGACGACGATCAGCTCGTCGATATTGTCGGAAAGATTCACTTTGGTGCCGCTCGCCTTCGAATTGGAAAACAGCATCTCGGTCACGTCGCGGGCCGCCTGCCGCCAACCATCTTCGCCGAGCTGACTTTGCTGAAGTTCCCGGTTGGAATCGTAATTCCCCATGGCCGTCAACAACTTTGCCAACCGCCGTTCCAAGACCTGCGGCGAATCGATCTTCCAACCCGCATAGCGCTCCTTTGAAATGAGCCAGGCGTGGGTGGTGTTGGCCGTGGCAAAAAAAATGAGCATCAGGTGCCGCGGGGGCAACGCCGCCTGCACGTCCTTCGTGTTGTACATCGGCGGGAAGACCAAATCGGCGGCCTCGCGGCGCAGCGCGATCTCGCGCAAGATTAGCTCTTGCTGCAAGCTGAGTTTGCCGATCTCAGCCAGGGCGTCGGCCTGCTTACGCTGCGCAGCGTTATTCTCCGCCACCAACGGCGCGGCACCCAGTTCGGCCCGCAATTTGCGCACTTGTTTGGCCAAATCGTCGTACTTCGGATAGCGGGCCAAAAGATTCTGCCGTTGCAATTGAGACTGTTTGTCGAGTGTGTCGACCGGGGCTTCGAGCACCCACCGCAAGGCCAGCAGCCGCCCACCCAGTGGCAACGTGCTGTAGAAACGATGCCGCCGCGTGCGGTCAGCCACCTCCAAGCTCAATTCCATGCCTGAATCCAGCGTGTTCTCAAACCAATGCTCGTACACGGCCGAATGCGGCGTGCTCATCACGGCGAGCGAGTCGAGCGGGCGCGTGGCCCAATCGGTTGGCGTCGGATCGCCGAGCAACCGCGCATAGAGATCGAGGGCCCGGTGCGAATTAAGATGGGGTCCGCCCTGTCCTTCGACATAGTAATCGGCGAGCTTGATTTGGAACAACCATTTTGAGGCCTCGTGCTGGAGGTTGATGGCCTGATCAATCTCTTGATCGCCGTCGCGAACCTTGCCCAATCGGAAGTTCACAAGCGAGGCCAGGTAATGGAGCCGCGAGGCGATGTCGCCGCCTTTGCCCATTGTGCGATTGCCAATCTCGTGCTTCGCGTCTGAGAGTGCAGTGGCGGCGGCTTGTGTCTGATCCAGGAGCGCATTGTTTTCCGCCGTCAAGAGCAGCAGCGACACCCATAACTCGCGATATTTGAGTCGCGCCCAGCCAATGGCCGCATTCAATGGCGGGAAGATTCCCTTCTTGTCGGGCGACATCAAATGGGCCTGTTGGCCATAGCGAAATGCTTCCTCGAGCGTGCCAATGTCGTTGTATTCAACGGCTGAGTAACTCGCCTCTTCGAAAAAGTTGTTAGCTGCCTCCAAATCCCCGGCGCCCAGCGCGATTTGGCCAAGTTCGAGCAGGCCCATCGCCGTCAGTGGATGCTCGTATTCGCCGGAGATCACCAGCGACTGTTTCAAATATGGGACGGCTTGGGCCGTTTGTCCGGCCGCAGCGTAAGCCATCCCCAATTCCAGATCGACCCACGCCTCGGACCAATGGTTGGCGGGTCCGGGGTGGCGACCAAGGACGACGAGGATATCTCCGGTGAGCGTGTCGTTGGGGCAAACCGGTCCCATGATTTCGCCGCGGTGCTTGATCGCCAGGGCCGTGCAACGCAGCAACTCTTGCACGTTGATCGGAGTGAGCTGCGGCGCGCCGATGACGCCCCCCTGCTGCAACTGCTGATCGATGTAGAGCTGCCCCTGGGCCATCAGCATCGTGCCGGGAAAATTGCCGAGCTTGATGCCGGGCATGGCGTGACCCCAGGGAACGTTGCGGCCATTCGGCCGAGGCTGAATTGCCACGGGAAATTGGATCTGTTGCATCCAATTGGGAAACGCGAGATAGAGAGTCAGCGCGGCGTTGTAGTTCTTGAGAGCTTCGTCGAGCTTACCCATTCGGTAATAGCACTCGCCGATCATCGTGTAGTAGCAGATGGAGTCGATCCATCGGCTTTGCGATGTTTTGATCGCGCCGCTCAAGTCGGATTTGAATCCCTCGAACGCGGCCTGGTAGTCGCCATCGTAGAGCGCTGCGAAATGGTTGAAATAGGCCTGAGATGGGATGGCCCGCGACGACGCGCCGCCAATTGGCGGCATGGATGCGCCACCCGGGCTAGCCGGAGCGGCCCCCAGCGATGCGCCCAGGGCGAAGGCCAATAAAACGCCTTGAGTTGCCCGCAGATTGGGCCAATTTCGCTGAAAAGGGCTGATAGGGGCCGCAGGGAGCGTTCGATGCGCGGTGTTCATCTTTCCGTGCCTCTTTCCGGTTGCAGATTCCGGCAGCTTCGAACTCCTTTCATCGTAGTGGTGCCGTCAGATGAACGCAAATCGAAGCCGCCTCCATCATACCCATTTTGCCCCAATCGAGCGAATTATCTCGAAAGCAGTTGCGCCCGCAAAGTTTTCCGAAAACGGCCAAAGTCCCCCGCCGGCGGCGGACGATAACGATGCTGACAATTTTAACGGTTACGCGGGTAGTGCCATGTGGTCCCGCTGCACCGAGCCGATGGCTGTTTCGCCGAGCGTCACTTTAGGAGGTGGTCGATGCAAGCGTCCCCACGGAAGCTTCCCCTGCTGCGAGGTTTGCTCTGCGGCATAGGTCTCTCGATCGTGGCTGCGTCCACGGGCTGCCAGGTCGATCCGAGCGGTCAGACGCTTCCGAGCGCGTATTACCTCAAGGACGATGTCCAATATTTCCCGCCGGGGCCTGAATTCAAGCTATCGCGCGAAGCGGCTGCGCAGAAGCTCTACACCGAGGAGCAAGCTCAGCGCGCGCCGCAGTAAACATTCATCACCCACTGCCGCAGAGTGGACTATGCGATTTAACCGACCACATAGCTCGTTGCTGGGAAGTTGGCTCATAGCTTGCGGGCTGTTGATCTCGGCCGGCAGCGGGTGCCAGCTCGACTTCCAGGGTCGCCCCGCCCCGACGCCGTACTATCCGAAAGAAATGCTTCAAATATTCCCTTCGAAGCAGCCGACCGAATTCGCGCTATCGGACGACGCGGCTGCCCTAAAGACGATGAAAGAACAGTCCGCGGCTCAAACGAAGTAGGTTCCCCATGATTCAAGGTGGACTGGCCGTCGCCGGGCCGTGGAAACGAGCGGCGGCGTCCACCACCAAGTTTTGTCGAATGCTTGCCGGCGCTTGGATTCAAATCGCCGATGATTTAGTGCGGGACCGGCGGTAAATCCTGTCGGCAAGCGTTGGGGGGACGACACCCTTCGCACATAGATTTGTGCGAAGGGAATTTTTTTATCCGAGGTCGGCGCCATGCCCAATGCAGATTTAGTCCAAGCCGCTAACGACTGGGCGCACACGGTGCTCGTGTGGATCGGCTTCGGCACGCTGGCGGGAATCATCGCCAAGATGATCATGCCGGGGCGCGATCCGGGCGGCCCGATCGCCACGTTGATGATGGGGATCGTCGGCACCTGCTTGGGCCTTGGAGTGCTGAGCTATTTCACCGGCGGTCAGCGGATCACGCCGATCAGCCCGCTCGGTTTTGTCGTCGCCGTCCTGGGCGCGGCGCTGCTGCTTTTCTTCCACCGCTTGCTGGGCGGCTACTTCTTCACAGAGCAGGGTGAAGGCTACGGCGTTGGCGGCCGTTACGGCGCGCGTTATGGCGGATATCGCCGCTCCTATCGCCGCCGCGTGCCAATGGTTTACGACTAGGATTCGGCACGGGATAATGCCGCCAA
>DASZFO010000258.1 GCA_035939775.1 Pirellulales bacterium
ACGCTTGTCGGCTCCGGCGACCGCAGTCAGAAGATTCGCACCTACAACTTCCCGGAAAACCGCCTGACCGATCACCGCATCAACCTGTCGCTCTACAAGCTCGAAAACATCCTGGCCGGCAATCTCCAGCCGGTAATCGACGCTCTGCGCGACTACGACCGCCGCGAGCAGCGCGAGCAATTCGGGACCGTGGAGTGAGGCAATGACGAATGTCTAATGACGAATGTCTAAGGGATGACGAAATCCGAATGACGAATTGTTTGCGGCAAACTCATTAGTCATTCGCGCTTAGTCCCGCCGCGGCGGATCTTCGACATTCTTTCGACATTCGTGCTTCGACATTCGTCATTTCATCGCCTCAGCCCCTCGAGCGCTCGATGTATTCGCCCGTTCGCGTGTCGACCTTTATGAGGTCGCCGATGTCGACGAAAGCGGGGCAGGTGATCTCGGCCCCGGTTTCGAGTTTCACGGGCTTCGTGAGGTTCGTGGCGGTGTTGCCGCGCACGGCCGGCTCGCAATACTCGACTTTGAGCACCATATGGTTCGGCGGCTCGACGCTGATCGGATTGTTGTTGAACAGCATCATCTTGCAGACCGTTCCCTCCTTGATCCACTTCCAGGTGTCGTCGACCTGCTCCTTGTTCAGCTCGTATTGCTCGAAAGACTCGTTGTCCATGAACACGAAATGCTCGCCCTGACGGTAAAGATACTGAGCGTCGATCTCTTCGATGTCGGCGGCGTCGAGCGAATCGCCGCTCTTATACGTGCGGTCGAGCATCGTCTGCCGGACCAAATTCTTGAGCTTGCACTTGTAGAGCGCTTGCCCCTTGCCCGGTTTTACGAAATTGCACTCGACCATCAGATACGGGTCGCCGTCGAGCTGGACCTTCAGGCCTTTCTTGAATTGACTTGTGTTATAGCTGGGCACGGGTGATTCCTGCGGGAATGGTGAGAGCCGAGATTTGCTACTTCGTTTTCCGATGCAAAGCGTTATGCTACGGGAGATTGGCCCATCGGGCAACCCGCGTTCTTCGTGCGGACGGCGGGGCAAAACCGGTTTTTTATGAGGAGGCCAGGAATGCAGGAGATTGAGGGTTTTGGATCCGTCAGTCTGCCTTCCTGGCTTCATGGGTTCCTCATGAACCCTCGTTTCGGTTGAACTGTTTCACTGTCCGATTGGGCTTCGGAAGATCACGATACATGATTCTCTCTGCCGTCGAATCGCCTGCTCGTTCGCAGCATCCAGCGCCGTCCGCATGGCAAAACGCAATGAAGGAGGCGGTGCGGGATCCGCGGGAGTTGTGTCGGCTGTTGGGGCTGCCCGACGAGTTTGTTCGGCCGGCGATTCGCGCAGCGCGGTTGTTTCCGCTCTTTGCCCCGCGGAGCTATATCGAGCGCATCGAGCCGGGCAATCCGCACGATCCACTCTTGCGACAGATTCTTCCGCTTGAGGCGGAGGAGTATTCTCCCGCCGGCTTTACGGACGACCCGGTCGGCGACCTGGCCGCCGCGAAAGCGCCGGGATTGCTCCATAAGTATCACGGCCGCGTGCTGCTGGTGACGACTGGGGCCTGCGCCGTACATTGCCGCTACTGTTTTCGGCGGCACTTTCCGTACGAGCAATCGCCCCCGTCCGCCGCGGCTTGGAGCGAGTCGATTCGTGTGGTTGCCGCCGATGAGAGCATTCGCGAGGTGATCCTGAGCGGCGGCGATCCGCTGACCGTTGTTGACCCGCTGCTCGCCGAGTTGGCCGAACGGCTCGCGGCGATTCCGCACGTTGCCCGGCTGCGGATTCATACGCGGCTGCCGATCATGATCCCCGAGCGAATCAACGACGATCTGTTAGACTGGCTCCGCGGCACTCGCTTAACGCCGATCGTAGTGATTCACGCCAATCATCCGGCCGAGCTGCAAGGAACCGCCGCCGACGCCGTCGGCCGGTTGGTCGATGCAGGAATCCCGGTGCTGAATCAGTCGGTGCTGCTCCGCGGAGTGAACGACGATCTGGAAACGCTGGTCGCGCTGTCGGAACGGCTCGTCGATCTGCGGGCGATGCCGTACTATTTACATCAACTTGACCGAGTCACGGGGGCAGCGCATTTCGAGGTGCCGATCGCCCGCGGCTTGGAACTCATGGAAGGCCTCCGCGCTCGGCTCCCTGGTTATGCCGTGCCGCGCTATGTGCAAGAACAGGCCGGCTGGCCGCATAAGATACCGCTAAAATGAAAGTTCTCATCGGCGTTGACGGTTCCTCTGGTAGCTTCGAAGCGACGGCCTTGGCGAGTCAGTTGCTTTCGCCGGCCAAAGACCAGATTGCTTTCTACTACGCCCAAGCCGAGCTTCCGCAATTCGGAGCAGATAAGCCCGAGCTGCGAAAAGCGCTGGCCGAAGCCCTCTTGACTAAAGCCCGTGAACACTTGCCGGAAGGGTTTCGCGCGAAAGTAGAAACGGTCATCGGCGTGCAGCGGCCGGACCACGGGCTCGTGGTCGCGGCGCAGCGATGGCGGGCCGATTTGATCGTTGTCGGCGCTCGCGGACTCGGACCGATTCAGCGCGTGCTGCTAGGGAGCGTGTCGCAATCGGTCGTGCATGGCGCCGGCGTGCCGGTGCTCGTCGTGCGGCATGGCGTGCTGAGGCATGGTACATCGCTCAAGTTGCTATTGGGCTTCGACTCGGCGAACGCGGAAATGCAGGCCGACGTGCTGAGCGAATTCACCTGGCCCGCGGAAGCGAGCGGATGCGTGGCGGCTGTCGTCGAGACGATGCTTGCCAGTCCATTGCCGGATTGGCTCGAGCAGCAAGCCCGCGATGCCGAGAGCGAAGTGCTGGCCCAGGCTTGGGTTCGCAAGCATGAACATGAACTGGAATCGAGACGAAATCAACTGGCTGCCTATCAGCAGCAACTCCCGGCGCCGTTCCAAAAAACGCCGCCCCTGGTCATCGAAGGGCATCCGGCCGAGGAGATTCTGAAGTTCATCGACAGCGAATCGATCGACCTCGTGATCATCGGCCGCACCGTCTCCGGAGCCATGAAGCGGATGCTGATGGGCAGCACCTCGATCAAGGTCCTCACGCACGCTCCCTGCTCCGTGCTGGTCATTCCGCCGCTGGAAAGGCCGTAGGCGGGAATGACGAATGTCGAAACGGATCGGCAATGCTTGGGTAGGCCTCTCGACCTGGAACGGCGAAATCGGAGCGTAATGACAAATACCGAAACGGTTCGCGTCTTTTGCGAGATGGATGATCGACCTCCGCGAACGCATCCTGGAAGGATGCCAGCCATTAGCCGGCGGTCGAGGCCGCAGGCCGATACCGCCGGTTTCGAGCGGCGCCGAGTGGTCCGACCCTGGCAGGGGTCGCAGCGCTCTGGCACCCTTTCGGGGTGCTACGGTTTTCGATCAATCTTGACCGGGGGTATCAGTCTGACGGCCTCGACCCCCGGCTAATGGCTTGGAACCCTGCCGGGTTCTCAGAAACCGCCATTCCTACTTGCTGAATCGACATTGCCGCAAGACCGGCCGCCAAAAGGCAGCCGGTCTTTTTATGCGCCTTGTGCTAGAATGGCCCGCATGGCCTCCCCCGCTCCACACCGACGCTTCCAATTCAGCCCGATCCGATGACAGGGCCCGACTGCGAATTCTGTCGCAAGGAACTCACGCCAGAGCAATCTCTCGCGTCGATCATTTGCCTGCGCTTTCTACGGCTCGACCGGCGGCTGGCGGGGAATCGCAAGAATGTGAAGCCGGCAGGTCCGCTCTGTCCCGCCTGCTTGAAACGGCTGAAGGATTTGGGAGGCGAGCCGCGTTGCTAGCCGTGTGGGAGCGGCGACCGCCACGATCCAAGGACGCCACCAAAAGTTGCACGTGGTTCAACACTTGTAGCTTGCGTTGTATGATAGAAGAAACGTGCGGAGCTAGTTCTTCATGAAAACTCTAAGTATTCCCCTCCGGGTAGTCCTCTATCGAGATGACGGCGATTGGATCGCCCATTGTTTGGAGATCGACGTCTGCGGCGATGGTCCGAGCAAGGAGCAGGCGCTGGCCTTGATGACGACTGCCATTCAGATTCAAATCGAACAGTCACTTAAGCACCGAAATCCCCAAAACCTCTGCCCTTTATGAAACATGGCATCACGGCGGCTTCGCGAGCCGCGATTGTCCTTCTTTCATTCGCTCTCGCTGCACCCCTCTGCGCCGCCGATTGGCCGCAATGGCGCGGGCCGGAAGGGAATGGGGTGAGCCGCGAGCGGAATCTGCCGATCAATTGGAATTCAGAACGCGGCATTCTGTGGAAGACCGAGCTGCCGGAGTGGGGCGACAGCACGCCGGCCATCTGGGGCGATGCGATCTTCGTCACTTCGCACCACGACGACAATCTGCTGCTGCTGCGTATCGACAAGGCCAAGGGCAAGATCATCTGGACGCGCACCGTCGGCACCGGCACCGTCAAGCGGGCGCCGATCAAGCCGAAAGGCCCCGACGAACGCCGCGAGCAGAAGTTCCATAACTTGCAGAACCTGGCCAGCCCCTCGCCCGTGACGAACGGCAAAGTGGTGGTCGTCCATTTCGGCAACGGCGAGCTGGCCGCCTACGATTTCGACGGCAATCAGCTTTGGCATCGCAATCTTCAAGAGGATTATGGCAACTACACGGTCTGGTGGGGCCATGCCAATAGCCCTGTGATTTTCGGTAAGAATGTGGTCTCCGTTTGCATGGAAGATTCGCTGGCCGACATCGCCAAGCCGCCGGTCGAGAGCTATATCGTGGCTCACGATCTGCTCTCGGGCCGCGAACGGTGGCGAACGGTCCGCGCGACCGGCGCCAAGGCCGAGGAGTGCGATGCCTACACGACCCCTGTCTTCACCGAGGTCAATGGTCAAACGCAGATGATCGTGATGGGCGGCAATCAAGTCGATGCCTACGACCCGGCCACCGGCAAGCAGCTTTGGTATCTGCCGGGCATCATTGGCGGGCGGACCGTCACCGGCCCGACGATCGCCGACGGCCTCGTGTATGTGACGCAAGGGAAGAGCGGGCCGCTGCTGGCGGTCAAGATCGGCTCCGAGGGCGAACTCTCGCGCCGCGACGTCGTGTGGGACTACAAGCAGGGCACCCCCGACAGCTCCACGCCCGTCGTGTGGGAGGATCATTTGTTCGCGGTGACGGATCATGGCGTCGCCCGAGCCTTCGACGCGCATTCCGGCCGAGTCGATGACACGTTGCGGCTGAGCGGAGACTTCAAGGCCTCGCCGGTCGCCGCCGACGGTCGCGTCTATTTTCTCAACACGCGCGGCGTTTGCACCGTCGCCTCCGCCGGTTCGCATCTCGAAAAGCTCGCCGAGAACGAAATCGACGACGAAACGATTGCCTCACCTGCCATTTCCGACGGCCACATTTACCTCCGCGGCCACAAGGCCCTATGGTGCATCGGAAAGGATTTCTAGGGACGAGGGACGAAGGATGAGGGGCGACGAGGAGCGTAAACGGGAAACTCGAATCCTATGGCGATAGTCCTGTTGAATTCAATTTCGCGGCCATGCATTCTTAATCCGCAAGTCGGCGTCTATCCCTCGCCCCTCGCCCCTCCCCTCTCGTCCCTGTAATGCTTCTGGCCTGGCTCACTGATATTCATTTGAACTTTCTCGAAGCCGAGGAAGTTAGACAGTTCCTCGGCCAGGTGCGTTCCGCGGGGCCGGATGCCGTGCTGTTGACGGGCGATATCTCGGATGCCGCCGATGTCGTGCCTCGGCTCGCGCGGCTCGACGACGCCATCGGGCGGCCAATCTTCTTCGTGCTCGGGAATCACGATTTCTACGGCGGCTCGATCCACGGCGTGCGCGACGCGGTGCGCCAGCTTTGCCGCGAGCGGCCGAATTTGCGCTATCTGACCGGCGGGGAGCCGATCGAGCTTATTCCCGGCACAGGACTCATCGGCAACGACGGCTGGGCCGACGCGCGCTTCGGCGACTACGAGCACTCGTTCGTCATGATGAACGACTACAAGCTGATCGC
>DASZFO010000259.1 GCA_035939775.1 Pirellulales bacterium
CCGGCAGTTCGACAATATCCCTCAAGCGCCGACGCAGCCGATGCCCGTGCGCCAGCCGGTGAACTGGGCCGGCGGGCCAGGGCCCCAGGAACGGCCGGACGCCAATTCAACCCGCCCTTTTACGCCCCCGGCCGGCAGCCCACCGGCGCAGCGATTGGACAACGCGCTGATCATTGCGCGCGTCGGAGCGGATGTCGTTCTAGCCTCCGACTTGGTGGGCCAATACGGCAATTACCTGGCCGCTCAGGCTCAGGGTGCGCCGGAATCCGTTTTGGCGCCCGCCCGCAAGGAGTTGCAGGACCAGATCCGCAACATCGCGGATATCAAAATCCTCTTTGCCGAGGCCACGAAGACGATCCCTCCGGAGGCCCTTAAAGACATCGAAAAGAAAATCACCGACGAATTCGACAACGCCAAGCTCAAGGAAATGATGAAGCGGGCCCAGTGCAACACCAAGGAAGAAATTGAAGCCAAGCTGCGCGAGGTCGGCACCTCGGTCGAGCGCCGCCGAAAGGCCTTTTACGAACAATCGGTGGCCATGATCTGGCTTCAGCAGCAGATCAAGGAGGAGGAGATAACGTACGGCGAAATATTCGCCTACTATCAGAACAACGGCACGAAATTCGACCACGAAGCGCAATCACGTTGGGAAGAATTAACGGTGCTCTTCAATCAGTTTTCGAGTCGCGACGAAGCGAAGGCCGCCATTGTCAAACTGGGCAATGAGGTCTTGAACGGCAAGCCGTTTGCCGAGGTGGCCAAAGCCGGCTCGCAAGGCCCAACCGCCGCCAGAGGAGGCCTGCGCGATTGGACAACCAAAGGTAGCCTCAAATCGGCGATCCTGGACGAAGTCATCTTCACACTCGAAGTCATGCGGATGAGTCAGATTTTTGCAGATGCCGATGGATTCCACATCGTCCGCGTCATCGAGCGCAAGGAAGCCTATCGCACTCCGTTCACCGACGCCCAAGTCGATATCCGCAAGCAGCTCAAAGCCGAGCAAATCGAGAAGAAGAGAGCGGCCTATCTCGCGAAGGTCCGCATGCAGAATCCGATTTGGACCATCTTTGACAGTCAAGGGCCCGACGGAGTGGCAAGCGGCAAGTGACAAGTGGCAAGTTGAGGTGGCGCTTGTCCCGCAACATTGAACTCAAGGCTCGGCTGCCCGATCCGGTCGCTGCGCGAAGGGTCGCGGAGCAGATTTGCGGCGAGGCCGAGATCCAGCGGCAAACTGATACGTATTTCCATTGCGCTCATGGCCGTCTAAAACTTCGTGAGATCGAGGGGGTCGGGGCGCAGTTGATCTGGTACGATCGCCCCGATAAGGCCGAGCCGAGGGGAAGCGATTATCTGTTGACGCCGGTCATGGAGCCGGCGGCCCTGCGAAAGGCGCTCGCTATGGCTCTGGGCGTTCGCGGCGTCGTCCGCAAAAATCGCCGGATCTATCTCTCTCGGAACGTCCGAATCCATCTCGACGAGGTGGAAGGAGTCGGCAGTTTCCTCGAATTCGAAGCGGTCCTTGACGAGCAAACCGACGATGCAGCCGGCCGGCGCCAAGTGGATGAACTCCGACTGCAGTTCGGCATCGCCGTGGACGATTTGCTCACCGGCTCTTACGGTGATATGCTTGTCCGGCCCGAACCGTGAATTGTCTAACTGCCGCGCGCCCGGTAAACTGCTAGTATGCGGGGTGTTAATCGCCGCAGGCGGTGTTGTTCCCCAGCCCCGAGTCCCCAGCCTCCGGCCTCTATGCTCGGCAAACTCAAACTCGGCACCCTGGAAATCGAGCTGCCGGTCGTCACCGGCACCGAACAGGAGCAAGCGATCGACATCTCCCGGCTCCGCGCCCAAACCGGCTTCGTCACGCTCGACGAGGGATACGTCAACACCGGCGCGACGACGAGCGCCATCACATTTCTCGACGGCGAGAAGGGAGTGCTCCGTTATCGGGGTTATCCGATCGAAGTTCTGGCCGAGCAATCGGACTTCGTCGAGGTGAGCTACCTGCTGATCTACGGCGAGCTGCCGACCGCCAACCAGCTCGACGCCTTTCGCTTGTCGCTCCAGCGGCATACGATGCTGCACGAAGACATCCGGTCGTTCTACAACGGCATGCCGCGCGACGCCCATCCGATGGCCACGCTCAGCTCCGTCGTCGGCGCGCTTTCGACCTTTTATCAGGATTCGCTCGACCCGCGCGACGCCCGGCAGGTGGAAATCTCGGTGCACCGGCTGATGGCCAAGTTGCCGACGATCGCCGCCAACAGCTTCAAGAAGTCGATCGGTCAACCGTTCATCTATCCGCGGAACGACCTTTCGTTCTGCGAGAACTTCCTGCACATGATGTTCGCCGTCCCCTGCGAGGAATACCAAATCGATGTGGATTTCGTCGAAGCGCTCAATCTGTTGCTGATCGTCCATGCCGACCACGAGCAGAATTGCAGCACCTCGACCGTTCGCATGGTCGGTTCGAGCGACGCGAACCTGTTTGCCTCGATCTCGGCGGGCATTTGCGCCTTGTGGGGACCCCTGCACGGCGGGGCGAATCAAGCCTGCATCGAAATGCTCGAGGAAATCCGCCGCGACGGCGGCAACGTCAAGAAATACGTTGATCTGGCCAAGAGCAAAGACGGCGGCCACCGGCTCATGGGCTTCGGGCATCGGGTCTATAAGAACTTCGATCCCCGGGCGACCATCATCAAGGCCACCTGCGACAAGCTGCTCAAGAAGCGGCGGATCGACGACCCGATTTTCGACATCGCCCAGGAACTCGAAGCCACCGCGCTCTCCGATCCGTATTTCATCGAGCGAAAGCTCTATCCGAACGTCGATTTCTACTCGGGAATCGTCTATCGCGC
>DASZFO010000260.1 GCA_035939775.1 Pirellulales bacterium
GGCAGCGGATGCGGCAGAGCTTGCTGTTGTTTCTGCAACTCCTCCTGCTGGCGATCGTGGCCCTGGCCCTTCTGCGGCCAAATTGGGAAGGGGGACGACTGGCCGGCGATCGCTACATCTTTCTCGTCGATAACTCGGCCAGCATGAACGCGACCGATGTCGTCCCCACGCGGCTGGACGAAGCCAAGCGCCGCGTCGAGCAATTGCTCGATCAGATGGACTCCGGCAGCAAGGGCATGATCATCAGCTTTTCCGACACGGCCCAGGTCGAGCAGAGCTACACCGACAACGTTCAGGAACTGCGCCGCGCGTTGGCCGCGATTCGGCCGACGATTCACTCCACGTCGCTCGACGAGGCGCTGCGGCTGGCGGCCGGCCTGGCCAACCCGAGCACGAGCATCGAGATCGGCAATGCCCAGTTGGCGGAGCCGCTCCCCGCCAAACTCTATATCCTGAGCGACGGCCGGTTTCCCGACGTGCGTGGGTTTTCGCTGGGGAATCTCGAACCGGAGTTCGTGCCGATCGGTATGGCCGACGCGGCGAACGTCGGCATCATCGCCTTCACCACCGGCCGCAGCGAGCTTCATCCCGATCAATTGCAGGCCTTTGCCCGGCTGGAGAACCATGGCGCCGAGCCCGTCACGGTGAACCTGGAGCTGTATCTCGACGGGCAGTTGCTCGACGCCCGGCACTCGAAGATCGCCGCGGGTGAGGCTGCCAGCGAGGCCTTCGGTCTGGGCTCGGTCGATCGAGGCGTGCTACGGCTGGCGGTGACGACGCCGGACGTTTTCATGCAAGATAATCAGGCCTGGGCGGTCATCAATCCGTCGCGGCGGGCGCGAGTGCTCTTGGTCACGTCCGGAAACGAACCGTTGCAGCGGGCGCTGACGGTCCCATCGGCGCAGCAGTGGGCGGAAGTGACTGAAATCAAGCCCGACGCGCTAAAGAATCCCGAGCAAAAAAAACTGGCGGCAGCCGGAGCGTTTGACTTAGTGATCTACGACCGCTGCCGGCCGGAGCAGATGCCGCAGGCCAATACCTGGTTTATCGGGGCCGTGCCGCCGCTGGCCGATTGGTCGGCGAGCGATCCGGTCGTTCAGCCGCAAATTATCGACAGCGACCGCAGCCATCCGATCACGCAAGGGATCGAATTGGGCGACGTGGATGTTCTGGAAGGCCGGCCGCTCAAAGCACCCCCTGGCGCCACCCGGCTGATCGACAGCAACAAGGGAATACTCATGGCGATCAGCCCGCGAGAAGGGTTTGAGGACGCCGTGCTGGGGATCGACTTGCTCAAGACGGACGAGCATGGCGAGGCGTATGCCAATACCAATTGGCCGATCAAACTGAGCTTTCCGTTGTTTGTCTCGAATTTGCTGCAATATTTCGGGCGCAATCAGCAGGCCTCGGCAGGGGCGAGTTATCATCCCGGTCAGCCGGTGGTGCTACGGAGCGATTCGGCAGCGCCGCTGGTCGTTCGGACCCCATCCGGGGAGTCGGCCGAAATCCCGCGGAGCCGGCAGAGCACGTTCAACTTTGCCCAGACGGATCAATTGGGCGTTTATGAGGTCCGCGAGGCCGGGAAGGCGACTCAGCAGTTCGCGGTGAACCTGTTCGACTCCCGGGAAAGCGACATCCGCGCCCGGACCGAGGGTTCGATCAAGATCGGGTTCAGCGAGGTGACGGCCCAAAGCCGCTGGGAGCCGGCTCGCCGCGAGATATGGAAGTTTTTGCTGGTTCTGGCTCTAGGCGTGCTGTTATTCGAGTGGTATATCTACAACCGCCGAGTGTATTTGTAGCGTTGGCGGCGCGTGAATTGCGGAAGCGAGTCGATCATGCCGCGACCCAAGGAAAAACGGCCCCCGCGCCGCCGCCGCAAGAGCGTGATCAACCATTTGTTGGAAGACAAATTGATCCAGCGGGTGAGTTACGACGAGTATCGGGCGAAAGTTCGCGATGTCTACGCTGGCCCCAAAGGGGCGATCCTGGCCACGTGCAGTTTTCTCTCGCTGCATAAGCCGCTCGGAGAGCGTTTGCTGCGCGAGCGGAAGTTCGATCTGGGAGGCTGCCGCGAGATTCTCGACGTGGGGAGCGGCGCCGGCCAGATCGCCGGTCACTTGATCAAGTACTCCGATCCTCGCGCGCGAATCACTTGCTTCGACCTCTCGCCCGAGATGTTGCGCCGCGCGCGAAAGTTGTTGCGGAGCGAACGGCCGCGGTATTTGGTCGCCGATCTTTCGCGGCTGCCGTTTCCCGCCGATTCGTTCGATTGCGTCACCTGCGGTTACGTGCTCGAGCACTTGCCCGACCCGCGGACGGGTTTGGCCGAGTTAGCCCGCGTGATGGTCCCCGGCGGAAAGATGCTGCTGTTGACCACCGAAGACAGCTTCGGCGGCGCGTGGACGAGCCGCATCTGGTGCTGCCGCACGTACAACCGCCAGGAATTGCTCCGCACCTGCCGCGAACTGGGCCTGGTGCCGCGAAAGGAATTGTGGTTCACGCAGGTCCACAAGCTGTTTCGCGCCGGCGGGATCTGCGTGGAACTGGTGAAAGCCTGAGGCAGCGAATGTAGCGGGCACACTCCGTGTGCCGTCCGCCGATTTGGTTGCGGCATGTGGATCGTGCCTACTACGCTACACCGTCGCTTCTTTCAGCACGAACGTCTCGATCGTCTGACCGGTATGATAATGGGTGCAATCGCCGCCGGCCTGCACCGAATTCTGCAGGGCGGCCTCGCCCCGCTTCAGGAAGGCGGCCGAGTCGTCGGCCTGTTCGACCTCCGCCAAACCCGCGCTCACGCTGATGGGGAGATCAAGATCTTTGCCTCGCAGCGGGCAGCGCGCCACCGCGGCACGTAGCCGCTCGGCCACGCCCACGGCCTGATTCAGCGGCGTGCCCGGCAGCAGCACGGAGAACCGGTCGTCGCTGTAGCGGGCCACGAGATCCATCTCGCGCATGCCGGCGGTCAGGAATTGCGAGACGGTCTTGAGGATTAGGTCGACGGCCGGCGCGCCGTGCCGTCCCGACATCTTCGAGAAGTTGTCCACTTTCACGAGCATCAGCGAGAGCTTCGATTCGTAGCGATGCGCTTCGGCCACGCGGCGGCGGACCTCCTCGCAAAATGCGGTGCGATTGGCCAATCCCGTCTGTGCGTCGGTGCGGACGCCGTCCCCCTCGGATTCCGCGGCTGGCGCGATCTCAGACCCAGCGGCGAGGGGCGCAGGCGCGCTGGCGACCGGCGGCGTCCGCGGCGGGGACTTGATGCCTCCGATTGGCCGAACCGACTGGCCGTCGTGCAGATACATGCGGTTGCGGCCGGCATTCTTGGCGGCATACAGGGCTTCATCGGCCCGCTTGATCAGCATGACTTCGTCTTCCATGGCCTGCGCTTGGGCCAACCCTCCGCTCACCGTGACGCTGAGCGACTTGCCTTCGAAATCGACGTTCCGCCCTGCGACAAAGGCGCAGGTGCGAGCGGCCCCGGCCTCCGATTCTTCGAGCGTCGTCGAAGGCATGATCACGGCGAATTCCTCGCCGCCGTAGCGAGCGACGATGTCCATTTGCCGTAGCGTCTCGCGCAGGCTCTGCGCGACCCCGCGAAGCACTTCGTCGCCGGCCAAGTGCCCGTGCGCATCATTGAATTTCTTGAATTGATCGACATCCACCATCAACAGGCAGAACGGCGTCGCCTTGCGTTGCCATTCCGCCAGCCGCTGGGACAATTCGCTGTCGAAGAGTCGGCGATTCGGGGCGCCGGTCAGGGCATCGGTCAGGGCGTCGGCGGCGTGGACCTCGATCTGGTGGGCCTGCTCCTGGAGCTTGACCTCGGCTGTTTTCAACTGCTGGTGCAGCCGCTCGTTGGCCTCGATGATTTGAGCCACGGCGCCCAACACAGCCGAATCCAGCGGAACACCGTCCGAGCGATTGGTCAGCTCGCTGCTGATCGCCTGCACCCGGGATGAATGCTCGCCCACGTCGGCGGCGACGCTCGTGGCCAATTCATTCAATTTCAAAAGCGCGGTGCGGGCCCTTTGCACGTCGCCGCCGTGCTTGCCCGGCGAAGCGCCTTGCTGGCTTCCACGCAACCACCAGCCGATCGCTCCGCCGGCGACTAACTCGACTACCGCCATCACGACTGCCAACAAAACGAGCGAAGATGAGTTCTCCACCGGGGACACCTATTGCCGATTCATGAGCTTTACCTGGTTCCCGTCTGCGATAGAACGCCGAGCCCCAAGCCCGACGATCGCCCCTTTGCCGTGGCATTCCTCCACCGCTATCGCAAAGCAGTTTTTCCTACAAACAAGGGAATTTAGGTCGCGGGGGGGGAATGTCAAAGGACTCGCAATTCAAGCATTTTCTCGTCGGAATTTGCTTGCTCCCAGCCGCGATCCGACCTATAGATTTCAATGCGGTTCGCCGCGGGCCCCAAGTCGGGACGGAGAAATCCCGGTTAGCGCTCGAGCGACTCCATCTCTTGAAAATGCTCGACGCCGTCGGCCTTGGCGATCACGGTGATGCCGTTGTCGCTCACGGTAAAGCCGCGAGCGCGGTCTTCCTCCGGGTCGTAGCCGACCGACGCGCCCGGCGGGATGCGGACCCCTTTGTCGATGATCGCACGGCGAATCCGCGTATGCCGGCCGATATCGACCCCGTCGAAGAGGATGGAATCCTGCACGTGAGCGAAGCTGTTGATGCGCACGTTCGCTCCGAGGATCGACCGTTCGACCTGGCCTCCGGAGACGATGCATCCCTGGCAAACGATGCTGTCCAGGGCGTGGCCGCGACGGGCGTCCGGCCCCTCGCCGGCAAACACGAATTTCGGCGGCGGATAGTTCGGGTGATAGGTGCGGATCGGCCAACGGTCGTCGTACATGTTCAACAGAGGATCGACGTGCACCAGGTCCATGTTCGCCTCGAAATAGGCGTCGAGCGTCCCCACGTCGCGCCAGTAGGCGTCTTGCTTGCGGTTCTCATCCCGGAATGCGTAAGCGAACACGCGATGCGTGTCGATGATCGCGGGGATGATATTGTGGCCGAAGTCGTGGGCGCTGCCCGGCCGAGTGGCGTCGAGGCATAACTGCTCGAACAGAAAGCGGGCGTTGAACACGTAAATCCCCATTGACGCCAGGCAGTGCCGCGGATCGCCGGGGATCGATTTCGCGTTGACCTTCTTCTCCTCGAAGCCGATCACCCGGCCGTCGGTTTCGATCTGCATGACGCCGAAATGCCGCGCCTCAGTCACGGGAACGCGCAGGGCCCCGATCGTCAGATCGGCGTCCTTCTCGCGATGCAGCTCGACCAGGCTGCCGTAATTCATCTTGTAGATGTGGTCGCCGGCAAGAATCAGCACCAGCTCGGGCCGCTCCTTCTCCAACGTGTAGATATTCTGATAAACGGCGTCCGCCGTTCCCTGATACCAATGCTCGTCGATCCGCTGCTGCGGGGGAACCAGGTCGATGAATTCCCCCAGCTCGCGGCTTAAGAGCGAGCGCCAGCCCAGGTTGATGTGGCGATCGAGGCTCATCGCCTTGTATTGCGTGAGGACGAGCATCTTGCGGATGCCGCTGTTGATGCAGTTCGAGAGCGAGAAGTCGATGATCCGATACGAGCCGCCGAAGGGGACGGCAGGCTTCGCCCGATCGCGCGTCAGCGGCTCCAGCCGCGACCCTTTGCCGCCGGCCAAGACGACGGCCAAGGTGTTTTTGATCCAGTTTTCCCGCTCGTCGTCGTGCCGCATGCAATCCTCCTGGCCGATGTTTGGGATCTCGCCGGCGCATCTCGCCAGCCCGCCGCGCACTCGCCCATTCTAACGGCAAAGGGTATGCCGCGAAATCCCGTGGGGACCTTCGCTTCCAACTGCCGTCAATCCCCCTTGCGGCTACCCAAATCGCAATCAATTGAACGTCGTAAGTTACGCTGCTAAAGCCACTTACGGTGTTCACTTGTTTTAGTGCATGGGCCATATCTAGGATGGAATTGTGGTTGATTTGAGACTGGCTCGAATCCCGCTGATGTGTGTTTTGCAAATGCCGTGGCGCCATGGATCAGGCCGGGCCAAGCAACGTCGCGTGGAAGCGCGACAACGACCGTGGGTGCCGCTATGGTGCATCAATTCCCTGCCAATTCGTTCGGACGCAGCCCAAATCATCTGGACCATATCAACTCGATGGCCCGGGCCAAGAGTGCGCGCCGGGGCGTGCCGCTAAGCAAGCGCGCCCGGCGGATCGAGCGCCATCAACGGCTTCCGTTCGTGCCGCCGGAGAACTGGTACGAACCGCGAGAGGATGGCGAGGGATTCACGATTCTCGTTCAATCGCCGGGAAACGGCTTTCGGCACGTCGTCACCCCGGATGAGGTCCGCGCTCGGTTGGCCGAACTGCCCAAGCGGTTTGTCGAGCCGCTGGAAACGCTCCAATTCAGCCGGATGACGCGGAAGAAGCAGAGCTTCCCTTGCTATGGCATGCAATGGGGCTCGGCCGTCTATCTTTATCCGATCGAGGAATGCCTCGAGGAGACGTACAGCGCTCCGCCAAAGCCGAGTCAGATCAACGAGGCGCGGATGTTCGGCGGCCGCTGGGTTCACGAGCCGGATGGCTCGTGGAAGCTGGTCTGGACCGAACGGGCAGTCAAAGATTTCTACCTTAACAACATTCTGATCCACGAGTTGGGCCATCTGCTCGACGACCGCAATTCGCGGTCGGTCGAC
>DASZFO010000261.1 GCA_035939775.1 Pirellulales bacterium
TCATCCACGCCCTGCGCGTCGCCGTCACGTGCAAAGCGGTCGGGCCAGGGCTTTACGACTGCCTGGCGATCCTCGGCCGTCAGACGTGTTTGCAAAGAATTGAGCGGACGCTGGTAGCTTATAGTTGAGAAAGTGAGTGAGTAAGTGAGTAGGCCTGAAGAACCCCCTATCCAACACTTACTCACCCCGCACGTGCCCTTGGCACCGGCCTTGCCGCTTCTTATGCTTGAAGTAGCAACCGCACCACGGAACAAGCGACATGCCTGCACCGATCCGCCGCGTCGATGAGCTGGGATTTCCGATCCCTTCCAAGTTTGACGAATTTCAAACCGGCGAGACCGAACCCCGGCCGCCGAAGCGATCGATCTTCGAGCGGCTTGGCCAGTGGCGCTGGCTCATTCTGTTGATGGTGCCGGCGGTTTTGTTTGGTCCACAAGCGGTCAAGTTCGTCCGCAGCATCGTGGCGAATATCCAATTGGAGCGGGCCGAAAAGGACGTCCGCCGCCGCGATTTGCCCCAGGCTGTCTTTCACGCCAGTCGGGCCATCGCATGGGAGCCGGATCCTCAGCGCCGCGCTCTGGCACTAGCGTTCCGCGGCCAGCTCAACGAAAAGCTGAAGCACCTCGACGAAAGTCTGCGAGACTACGACGAAGCGATCGCCATCATCGGCCAGGAGAAGTCTCAGCCGGGGATCGCGATCGAGTTGGCGGTGCTCTATCACTACCGAGCGTGGGTTCAACATCGGCGCGGTCACGACCGCGAGGCGCTTGACGATTGCAAGACCGCCTTGGCCGTGTTTCCCGGATCACGCCAGTTTCCTGCTTCGAATTCCTCCGCCGAGTTGCTCAATCTGAAAGCCTACATCTGCGCGCTCTCCGGGTTGGAAGTCGAAGACGGCATGAAGGCGATCAACGAGGCCCTGCGGGCCGAGGGAGAGCACAATGCCGCGATGCTCGACACGCGGGCTTGCCTTGAATATCGGCAGGGGAAGTTCGACGCCGCCCTGAACGACATGGAGATGGCGGTCCCGCTGGCTGAAGCTGTGCGCAACGGTCGTCAAGTCGGCTGGGATGCCGGGCCGGTGTTCGTTGCGCCGGACGAAGAGGAGTTCGACAACGAATCGTTCGCCGTGATGCTCGATCACCGCGGCGAGATTCACCGCAAGCTGGCCGGCGAATCGAAAGACAAGGACGAGATCGAGTCGCACCGCAAAAAGGCCGACGCCGATTTCGCCCGCGCCAAGGAATTGGGCTTTGACGCGAAGCAGGACGAGGCCCTCGAGCCCGCTCCGCGTAAATAGTGGTCAGCGTCAGTCGTAGCGGAATTTCGTGAGAATTCCGTATTCAACTAGCGAGGCCCCGGAATTCTCACGAATTCCCCTACGGTTGGCGCTCAGCCCGCTTGCTCTTGCGGGATTTCCAGCGGCACGCCTTCGAGCTTTTCGAGGAGCACCGGCACGCGGTCAACTTCCGGCACCGGGCTTTCCTCGCTGGGGCGAATCTCAAGACCAGTGTGATAGTACACGCGATTGCGGCCGGCGGCCTTCGCGCTATAGAGCGCCGAGTCGGCTCGGGCGAGCAGCGTTTGCGGGTTGTCGCCATCGACGGCCGCCGCCACGCCGCCGCTGATCGTGAGCGGCAGCTTCTGCTCGACGTTGTGCCGCAGGCGATCGCTGAAGATGCATGCCCCATGAAGCGGCGTTTGCGGCATCACAATCACGAATTCCTCGCCGCCGTAGCGGGTGACGATGTCGGTGTCGCGAACGTTGTCGTCCAGCAGCTTCGCCACGGATTTGAGGATGCTGTCGCCGTAGAGGTGCCCTTGCTCGTCGTTGATCTTCTTGAAGTGGTCGATATCGACGATCACGATCGAGAACGGCAGCTCGTAGCGATTCATCATCGCGAACATCGAGACGAGCGTCTCGTCGAGCGCCCGCCGATTGCTCACGCCCGTGAGCGGATCGGTCCGCACCTCGGTGAACGTCATGAGATGATTCGACTGCTGGCGGATTTCGTCGTACGCGTTGGCGAGCTGCGCGGCGAGCTTGAGCGTCGGCCTGAGCATGCTCTCCGATTCCTTGCACAGCTCTTGCCAGGCGGTCTCGTTCTGCGTGCCGCCGAGCGAAATCATTTTGTTTTTAAACCGCACGACGCTCGCATGATGCGTGGCCAGATGGCGCCGCACAATGTCGGCGATCTTCTCCAGCTCTTTGGCGACGGCTTGAGCCCGCTTCAGCTCGCGGCGGGCCTGATTGTCGGCCTCTTCATCGCCGGCCCGACGCCGCCGCCCGATCAAATAGCCGATCAGCGTCACGGCCGACAAAGCCACCGGCGCAGGAAAATGGATCGACCACAGATCGAAGTCGCCAATGAGATTTACGAGCGACACGGCAGGTCCTATCCGACTGTTGAAAAAGGGGACTGGCTCCGAGTGACCCGTCGATTCGTCGGCGTTCTCGCTCGGCCGCGAGGTGCCTGTCCCCTTTTTCAACAGACGGGTATGTGTGCTATTGGAAGGGGCGTATCCAAACCTAGGGCGCAGTTCGCCGCGCGCCATGTTTGTTTCGCCAATGGTCCCGGGCCATCCTCGCCCTCGCAACCCGGACGGCCGCGAGCATCCTAATAATTCGACCTGGAGCCAAATCCGCGAAGACACATGCCCCCGACCACGACGGCTGCGCAAAGAACGAGCAACCAGGCGTTGCGGTCGAGATGATTGACCCATTGCAGCGCGGTGTCACATGCCTCAGAGATGTAATTCGTGGCCAACAGCCCACCGGCCGGAAGCGCAATCGCGGCCAATACGGCGGCGCTAGCAGCGCCGCGGCGGCTCTGGAAACGGCGCGACCGCCGAAAACGTGATTTTCGCGTCAATCGAAGCATGGGCAATCTCCCCTCTGCCCCGCCGACAACCCGGTGAAAGAACACAACAATTCAACTCTAGGTCAAAAAACGATGTCGTGGGGCAGACATTCTTGTTTGCCATGCAGCTTTCATGCACACCGTCGCTTCGCTCGGATCGCGCCCGCGGACTCGCCAGGTCAGTGTTCAATCTGCCCGCCGCGTTTCGCAGGCGAGACGCCGGCACCGCAGAGCGCGCTTGACAGGACCAGTGGACCGAATATCATGGCGGCAGTGGGTTTGCGACGAGGAGCCGCTCAATTTGGGTGGCCCGGACCCCACGCTCGCGTTTCCGATTCCGGAGGCGCGCCGCTTCGCGGGAGAAACATTTATGGCCGAGCGCCGGCGTGTGGAAGTGCAAGAACGTGGCGAGGTGACGATCGTCCGGTTCGTCGATCGCAAGATTCTCGACGAATCGAACATCCAAGAACTCGGCCAAGAGTTGTTTCAGCTCGTCGAAGACGAAAACCGCAAGAA
>DASZFO010000262.1 GCA_035939775.1 Pirellulales bacterium
AGGCCGCGGTCGTATTGCATCGTCTCGCCGTCGCCGGTCCGGTCGTCGCGAAAGACGATCTTCACGCCCTTGTTGAGAAAGGCCAGTTCCTGCAAGCGGCGGTGGAGCACGTTGTACTCGAACTTGGTGCTAGGGAAGACCTGCGAGTCGGGCTTGAAGGTGATCTTCGTGCCGGTTTTCTCGGCGCGGCCCAAGCGGTGGACGGGACCGTTGGGACGGCCGCGGCTGTACTCTTGCTGATACACGTGCCCCTCGCGGCGGACTTCGACCTCGCACCATTCCGAGAGGAAGTTGACGACCTTCGATCCCATGCCGTGCAAACCGCCCGAAGTCTTGTAGGCTTGCTTGTCGAATTTGCCACCGAATTTGAGGACCGTCATCACGGCTTCGAGCGTCGAGATGTCGTTGCCCAGCTTCTCGCTCAGTTGCGGGTGCCGCTCGACGGGGATGCCGCGGCCGTCGTCGGCCACGACCACCGAGCCGTCCACGTTGATCGTGACGGTGACTTCCTTCGCATGGCCGGCCATCGCTTCGTCGATCGCGTTATCGACGAGTTCGCTGACGAGGTGGTGCAAGCCGCGTGGTCCGTTGTCGCCGATGTACAGGCCGATCCGCTGGCGAACATGCTCCAGGTCGGAGAGATACTTCATCTGGTCCGCGCCGTACGCGCCTTCGACCGTCTCCCGCTCGGTCTCGGCCATGTTCTGGTCGGCGGACGAGGGAAGCTTGTTGGCGGGCGTCTGCGGAGGAGATCCGCCCGTGGGTTGAATCGGATCGTCGGTCATGGATAAGCCTTTTATATTTGTGCGAGTTTGTCCCCAGGAAACCTGATGTGACGAAAGCACCCTCACCCCGGCCCTCTCCCGAAGGGAGAGGGAGAGAATCGAGCGCTCGTCATTGATCTGCAATCGGCCCGACGCGGAAGCGAAGGTTCAAGAGCTTCTCGTCGGGCAGGAGTTGTTGTAGTTTCGCCAGTAGGGCTGATTTCTGGAATGTCAGTTCTTGCATCAACGTTGAATTGGCCACGAGCACTTCGAGCGCCCCGCGGCGGATGGCGCCGGCGCGCGTGCAGCGGCCGATCGCGGCGCCGGCGGCAGCTTGCCACGCCTCGCCGTAGGCCGCCGCCGATTGCTCGCGAGCATAACCGCGGCGCGCCATGAGCTGCGCCATGATGTCGGCAATCGGTTTCGGCCGTCCTTTGTTCATGCCCTACCGTTCCTTGGCGCCTTGGCGGTTCCATCCCTTGATCGGTTCACCGATCGCGGGCCAGCGGCATGATCACGTAGCCGTAGCCGTCGTCGGTGTGGCAGACGGCGGCGCTGGCGGCATCCTTCAATTCCAGCGTGAACGTCTTCTCCGGATCGAGCACCTTGAGGAAATCGCTCAGGTAACGTGGATCGAGCATGATCGAGACGCTTGGTCCCTGATAACTGACCGGCAATTCGACGTGCGATTGGCCGACCTCCGCCGCGCGGGCCGCGAGTGTGCAAAGCCCTTCGGAAAACGTGAAATCCACGCCGCGACTCTCCTCGCTGGTGACGACCGCGGCCTGCCGGACCGCCGCGAAAAACGGCCCGACCGGCAACTCGATCTTCTGCACGTCCTGCCGTTGCGGAAAGACATCGCGCCACTTCGGGAAACGCCCTTCGACCAGCCGCGAGTAGATCGTCACTCGTGGGCTGCGAACCAGCACGTCGTTCGCCCGGGCGGCGATCTGCACCTGCTCATCGGCATCCGTGAACGCCCGCTCCATGAGCTGCATGGCACGGGCGGGGACGATCGTCATCATGTCGGCATTTTGATGCCCGCCGACGCTTTGGGCAGGGCCTTCCATCTTGGCCAACCGACGGCCATCCGTTCCAACGGCGGTGATCCGTTTTTCGACCATCTCGATGAGCACGCCGCCCAGCGCGTAGCGGCTCGATTCATTGTCGGTGGCAAAGATCGTGCGGCGAATGAGTTCGCGGAACAGCCGGGCGGCCGCCTCGTGGTACTTCCCGTCGGTGAATGTAGCAACGCTCGGAAATTCGTCGGGGTTCTCGGCCGGGAGCTGAAATTCGCTCCGCTCGCCTTTGATGACCGTGCCTTTCGCTGTGGTGTCGATCATCAGCTTCGTGTCGCCGCCGCTCTCACGGAGAATGGATCCGACGCGACCGATCGGCAACAGCGCGCTGCCCGGCGCCTCGACCTCGATGCCGGCGACTTTGATGCGGATGCCGACCTCAAGATCGGTTGCCAAGAGAACGACCGATTCTTTTGTGGCTTCGATCTTCACATTCTGGAGGACCGGCTTGGGACTGCGCGACGGGGCGACGGCCGCGGCCGTTTGGAACGCCGAGAGGAGTTGTTCGCGATCACAAATGAGTTTCATCGTGGACGCCTTTCCGGGACTGGCTTTCTTTCTATGTAATGTGATTTCTTTATACAGCAGTATTAGAAGAGAGGCGGGGCCAATTGTCGATTACCCCGGCGATGACTTTGCAAAGGGCCGAATTTTAGCGGTAAGACGATGAAAGTGGCTCCGATTTCGAGTCTGGAAAACATGTCGATCGGATGTCGGCTCGATGGTGATTGGGCGTTGGTCGGCAGAGTCGGTTTTTGCCGCGGCGGTTGATCGTGTTCGTCGGTGTCTGCCAATGAGGGATTCTCGACAGCTTGCCGACAGGTTTTCCACAGGTGATTTTCAAACTCATGCACTGGCGATTCGTTTGCGGATATCGGATACGGCGCGGCGCGTGGTTGGGTCGGTGCGGACACGAGCCTCGATCGAGCGAAAGCTGTGCAGCACCGTCGTATGGTCCCGGCCACCGAAATATGCGCCAATCTGCTCAAGGCTTTTGCCGGTGAGTTGGCGGGCAAGAAAAACGGCGATCGCTCGAGCCTGCACGACCGCGCGGCGACGCGAGGCACTGGTCAAATCGCTGATCCGCAAGCAGAAGTATTTGGCTGATAGCCCGGCGATCGTCCGCAGGCTAGGGCGGAGCCGAACTTGCCGTTCGGCGAGGAACCGCCGCACCCGCTTGACGTCGATCGACGTTTGCTCGACTTCGGCTTGCATCTGCAGCTCGGCCAACGCGCCAGACAACTCTGGGGCCGTGGCGCTCAGGCCGTCGGCCAGGGTGCGCGCGGCCGATTCGGGGATTGCGATTCGCCGTAGGGCCGCGAACCTCTCAACAAGGGCCAGCCGCGCGGCGGCCGCCGGGGGAGCAAGCGACACCGCCAGCCCGGCCGACAGGCGGCCCCGCAGCCCGGCGGCCAGCGCGCTCATTTGCTCGGGGGCGGTGCGCGACGCGATGACGACTTGCCCGCCGGCGGCGATGATCGCTTCCAATGTATGGATCAACTCTTGTTGCGCTACGCGCTTGGTGGCCAATTGAGTCAGCTCATCGAGGATGAACAGCGACGCGCCGCGAAATCGCGAGCGAAATCGGGCGGTCGTCCGGCCTTCGATCGCTTCGTGGAGGAGCCGGGCAAAATCGGCCCCAGTCGTAAAGACGACTTCGCCCGCCGAGCCATTTCGCAACATTCGCTTGGCCGCTAGGCCGCGGGCGATGTGCGACTTGCCGGTGCCCGGCGGGCCATAAATGACGAGCGGATTGTAGCGCGGCTCGTTCTCGTCGAGCAGCGCGGCGACCGCCACCCCGAGCAAGCGGTTCTCGGGACCGGCGAGAAACTCGCAGCTCGCTCGGTCGCCGCTTCTGGCTCGATCGCCACTGCTGGCGCGATTGGCGCTCGGCGGCGCGGATCGCGGCTCAGCGGCGAGCGATATACTCCCCGAATCGGCATCCGCCAGCGGCAGATCGGCAACGAGCGGAATGGAAAAAACGCGATCGACCACTGCGGCTCCGTCCACGACAAATGATGAACTGCCTGATGCGGCAAGACGGCTGGAACGAAACCAAGATTATAGCGGTTTCGGGCCGATTCAGCGAGCAGACAAACGCGATTTTTTGAGGTTATTTGTCCGTCGTAAGTCGCAGTATTGCAGCATCTTAGACGAACGAAAGTTAGGTGCTCTATTTCCGCGTTCTCAGACCAATCGTCGATGATCTCGCGCTCCATGAAGCACGCGCAGAATTTGGACTCCGTCGAGAACCGGACGGTTGTAAATGGCATAATTGACATGAACGTGCCGCCGCGCATCGCCGAAACGACGGGATTTCACGCGTTCACCGAGTTCGGGACGAGTCGAAAGCGATTTGAACAACGTGTCTCTGCCAGCCAATGTTGAGACGCGGTGAGGCTATCGCGGGCAATATGCCGCGAAATTTGATCCAGATCGTCAACGGCTTCGGGCGTTCGAAGCGCGGTGCGCGTCACTGACTACCGTGCCCTTCGGCAGCCGCTTGACGAGCCGAGGCGCGTAGACGTGACCAATCTGCGTCCGTCATCGGCTGACAGAGCCCTGCATCCGCTGATCTGATCGCTTGTTCGACGCGATCCATGTGCTCGTCGGGAATAAAGGGAATCTGTTCGTTCTTTTCGCGGAGCGCGACGACCGCGGCCTCCAGGGCGCTTCCTTGGAAGGAAACAATCCTGTGGCGACGACCTGATCGAGATACTGCTCGCTCTGTGAGGAGAGTCCGTTTGCCATGCAATCATCATAATCGGTCGCGAGGAGACCGACAACGGAATCCTTCCAGCACGTTCGAGATTCGGTCGATTGCTTCATCAATCATTTCCGTTGTCGTAGTTGCGCCCAAGCTGAAGCGGATACTGCTGCCGACGAGTTCGTCGGAGAGGCCCATGGCCACTAAGGTTGGCGAGGGTTCGCTTGAGCCGCTGGCGCATGCGCTGCCGGTCGAGCATGCAACTCCGGCCAGGTCGAGCGCCATGACGAGCGCCTGCCGATCGAGACCGGGGAAAGCAATGCACGTGGTGTTCGGCAAGCGCGGCGCGGCGGCGCCGTGGATGACGGCCGAAGGCCAGGCTGTGAGGAGCGATTGCTCGAGGCGGTCGCGCAGCAAGGTCATACGCTCGCAGCGATCTGTTTGCTCGCGGGCGAATATGCGCAGGGCCGCGTGCATACCGACCGCCAGCGTGACCGGCTCAGTGCCGGGGCGCAGGCCCTGCTGCTGGAAACCGCCGAACAAGAGCGGATTGAGTTGCACTCCGCCATGAAGTATGAGCGCCCCGATGCCGCGCGGTCCGTGAAACTTGTGCGCGGCCACGGTCATCGCGGCGACGCCCAGTTCGCGGAAATGCACGGGCACCTTGCCGACCGCCTGCACCGCGTCGGTGTGCAGCGGCACGCCAGCGGCGTGAGCCAGCGCCGCCAATTCGCGGATCGGCTGAATCACGCCCGTCTCGTTGTTCGCGAGCATGACGCTGGCCACCAAGGGAAAAAAGGGGGACATTCCACTTTTTTCAGAGTTGGATCGCGCCGCTGTTGGTCCAGTCTTAAAAAGTAGAATGTCCCCTTTTTCGCAGACGCCGTCTCGCGAGACCGGCAAGCGATTCAGATGCCAGCCTCGGCGCGATAAGAACTCCGCCGGCTGTGAAATGCTCGGATGCTCGATTGACGAGATGATGATCCGGGCGGGCGCGGCGGATAAAGCTCCCGTCAGACCGAACAGCGCCAAATTGTTTGCCTCGGTGCCGCCGCTGGTGAAGATCAGGCGGTCTGGTTCGCGGCCGCTCAAATCGGCCCCGAGGTTTTCGGCGATCCCCTCGCGGGCGTCTTCGAGCAACTGCCGAGCGCGGCGGCCGAGTTGATGCTGGCTCTCCGGGTTGGCGAAGCCGGCCGACTGACATTCGGCCATCGCATCGGCCACCTCGGGCAAGAGCGGCGTCGTGGCGTTGTGATCCAGGTAGATGGGCTGCATGGGAGCATTATAGACTTCACGGCCCGCGCGGCGCGCGACTGGTTCCGCAAGTGTGCTCCTCACGCTCCGCGTGAGGCGATTCTTTACGCGGAACGTGAAGACTACACTGCGAGAGAATCGAATAGCTCGAAGCGGGCTTGGCGGGCAATCGGGGCGTAGGCCGGATTCAGCGTGAACAGCGAGGCTTTGCCGCTGACGGCATGCGCCGCGATGAGCGCCTCGACCGCCGAGCAGGCGATGCGCTTGGCGCGGCAGGCTTGCGCGAACCGGGCCGCGGAAACGTGAAGGTCTTCACTGGCGAGCAAAATCGGAAACGCGGCCAAGTGTGTTTTCAGGAGTTCGCGCTGCTCCTCACTTCGCACGCCCGCGAGCAACTCTTGCCAGACGATGCCCGGGACCGCCAGCGACACGTTCTCGCGCACCATCTGCCGCAGCGCGGCGACCGGCCGCGGGTCGGGCCCGGAGCGCCTTTCATAGGCCAGCGACAAGAGCGACGTTTCGAGGAGGATCATCGCTTGCCTCGCCGGGCCGGCGTATGCTCGCGGCGCTCGTAGTCGATCGTGCCGAAGAGTTTGAGTCCCTGCACGCGCTTGCGGTGGGCGATGAATTCCCGCAGCGCTTCATTCACTGTGGCTTTCTTCGTTTTCTGCCCACCGAGCCGCAGCGCTTCGTTCAAGAGTTTCTCATCGATGCCAAGGTTCGTTGCCATAGCGTATCAGTCACTCGTTTTGTTCTGATATGCCTCGCGGACTGAGCCGCGGCCCAGCACGATAAACGTGAACACTCCGAGGACCGTGCCCAATGGGATGTGCAGGCAATTGAGCGCGGCGACGATCAGCGAGAAGGTGCGATGCCTCTTGTGCCGCAGGAAGTAGCCCGAAAATATATTCAAAACGCCGACGACGGCCCAGACGATCGCCAGCACCGTGAAGAATTTCATCATCCCGTGCATCATGGCGCTCATGTCGGGCACGAATGGGCCGTTTTGCCCACGTGCGGCGGCGTTCTTCTCGAAATCGGCAAACATCTTTTCCATGAAGGGACCGAAGAACGTGGATTGAACGATGGCCCATGCTCCGCCGAAAAGATTCAGCCCGCCCAAGACAAAGTGCAGGATTGACAATGTCTTAAGGTGGTCGTCGTCGGCGCGGTGCTGCGGGTCGCTGAAGGGCGGGATTGAATTCATGGCGATTCGTCTGGCGTGGCTGCCGGCGCGGACTCGGCTGAAAATTCGAGGACGACGGTGGCCGGATCGTGGCCGGCCAGCAGCCGCTTGACCTCCAATCTAACTCCGTACGGCAACAATTGCACCGGCTTGATCCGTGCGGCCGGTCCGGAAATTTGGAGCACCGTCAGCCGGGGAGCTTCCGCGAACGGAGGACAAAAGGCGACGTGCAAAGTCGCGTTCCGCTCGGTCGGCTCGAATTCCGTCCTAAGCCAGCCTTGCATCCGGTCGAGCCCCGCGGCCGAGCGAGTGCGAACCAGTTGCTGCACGACGTCGCTGGTCGCCACCGGTGGAGGCAATCGTGGCAGCGACGGCTGCGCCAACTGCAGGTCGCGGATTTGCGAAGCATTCGGTGCTGCTGGCATATCGTGTCTCGCGGACGGCGGCACGGCGGCGCGAATTGCTGTCGATTCCTGCCAGCTCCAAGTCTCTTCGGCAACGATCGCAAGCCAGAGAATCGTCAGCCCGGTCGGCGAACTGCCGGGCAGCGAGATGGCGATCGCCAAGGCGACGAGCGCGCCTCCAGGCAACCAGCGGACAACCGCCGACATGCCGCGATTCGGCGAGCCAGCAAGTCGGCGCGAGCCGGCCGCCGCGATAGCCGCGATCAGACCGGTTGAGGCCAAAGAAATTGGCGGGAGCGGCTCGCTCAATCCGCCCGCCACGCGACGAGCGGACAGCACCAGCGCCGCGATCACCAGCGCAACGATCAAGATCGCCCCGAACAGGTTGGCGAGCCGCAACGAAATCCGATCGGGCAGGGGCGAGTTTCGCGGCGCGAGACGAATCGAAGGGGCTTCCATGCGCGACTCCCGAGCGGAACGAACGTGTGGCACTGGCTAGGGCCAGTGTACTACTCACGCTCCGTGTGAGAAAGCAGTCCTCCCGGCGGAGCGCAAGGACTGCACTCGTCAGCCAATCGCGGCGCTCAAGCTGGCATTGAGGCCGGCCGCTTCGGCGAGTTCCGCGGCTCGCGAGGTGCTTTCCCAAGTGAATTCGGGTTCGCTGCGGCCGAAGTGCCCGCCCGCGGCGGTCAGCCGATAAATGGGCCGACGCAGATCGAGATACTTGATGATCCCGCCGGGGGAAAGCGGGAACAGGTCTTTCACCAACTCGCAAATCCGCGAGTCTTCGATGCGACCTGTCCCATCGGAATCGACATTGACGCTCACGGGTTGCGAAACGCCGATCGCGTAGGCCAATTGCAGCTCGCAACGATCGGCGAGGCCAGCGGCGACGATGTTCTTCGCCACGTGCCGGGCCATGTAGGCGGCGCTGCGATCGACCTTCGTCGGATCCTTGCCGCTGAATGCGCCGCCGCCGTGCCGGCCCCAGCCGCCGTAGGTATCGACGATGATTTTGCGCCCCGTCAAGCCGCAATCTCCCTGCGGTCCGCCGACGACAAACCGGCCCGTCGGATTGACGTGATAGGTGATATTGCCGTTGACGAGGTCTTCCGGCAAGCAGGGGCGGATGATCTGGTCGATCACGTAGCGGCGAATCTTTTCGTGCGTGACTTGCGGGGCATGCTGCGTCGAGACGACGACCGTATCGACCCGCACCGCCCGCGGCCCGTCGAACTCGACGGTCACCTGGCTCTTGCTGTCGGGACGGAGCCAATCGACCTCTTTCCGCTGGCGCGCTTCGGTGAGCCGCTGGAGGATCCGATGGGCCAGCGCGATCGGCAACGGCATGAGTTCCGGAGTGTCGTTCGTGGCGTAGCCGAACATCAACCCTTGATCGCCGGCGCCGATCTCTTTGCCGGCGCTCGCGTTTTCATTGACCCCTTGGGCGATGTCCGGGCTTTGCTTTCCGACGGCCACCATCACGGCGCAGGTGTCGGCGTTGATGCCCCACTCGTCGTCGACGTAGCCCACGTCGCGGATTGCGCTGCGGACGACCGAGGGATAGTCGATTGTGGCGCGGCTGGTGATTTCGCCGGCGATCATCGCCATGCCGGTGGTGACGAGTGTTTCGCAGGCGACTCGGCTCTGCGGGTCCTGGGCGATCAGGGCGTCGAGGATCCCATCGGAAATCTGATCGGCCAATTTATCGGGATGCCCCATGCTGACCGATTCGCTCGTGAACAAGTATTTTCCGGCTGGCACGAAATGTCTCCTGTCTCGCTCGACTGAAATGGCGGAAAGCGCCCGCGGAAGGCTCGGGAAAGCTGGTAAACCGATATTATACGCGGCAAATGTCGAGGCACGCAACGGTTACAAAAGTATAGGTCAATCGACAGCATGAATTCAGGCTGCACTCCGTCTGAAAGACCGATGAATTATCGCCGCAGAAAGGTCGGCCAAATTGCGTCGCTCACAAAGAGACCTTCGCGGGTGAGTCGCACGCGCTCTCCGTCGTCGGCAAGGAGGCCGAGTGCCACGTGCTTCCCCAACGGCTCGCTGGCCAACGCGTCGAGATCGAAGCCGGTGCGAGCGGCAAACCAGCGGCGATCGATTCCTTCGATGCGGCGCAGGCCGAAGACCAAGAGTTCGCGGGCCCGATCTTCCGGATCGAGTTGCTCGCGCTCGGCGACGGGCGACTGGCCGGCCAACATGCGCTTGAGATAAGTCGTCGTGCTGCGGTGATTGGTTTCGCGCACGCCCGCTACGTAGCGGCTGGCGCCAGGCCCGGCGGCGAAGTATTCATCTCCCGACCAATAAACTTCGTTATGCCGGCAGCGCTTTTCCGGGCGGGCGAAATTCGACACCTCGTAATGCTCGAAGCCGTGCGCCGCGAGCGTGTCGATCGCTTCGGAGTACATGGCACGCTCGGATTCCTCATCCAGTCGAGTCAATTCGCCGTGCAGCAAACGCCGCCAGAAATCGGTCCCACGCTCATAGGTTAGCCCGTAGGTTGAGATATGGTCCGGTTGAAGTTGCAACACGGTCCGCAGATCGGCGCGCCAACCCTCTAGCGATTCGCCCGGAACGCCGAAGATCAGATCGAGCGAAACGGCCAGCCCCGCTTGCCGCAGCAGCCGCATCGATTTCTCGATATCGGGAGCTTGATGGTCGCGATCGAGCAGGCGCAGTTTCCGCGGATCGAACGATTGCGCCCCGAGGCTGACGCGCGTGACGCCATGCTCGGTCAAGATTCGCACCGTCTCGGCGTCGAGATCGGCGGGATTCGCCTCGACGCTGAATTCATGTCCAGCGGCGAGCGGATGCCAGTGGAGCACGGTTTCCAAGAGCCGCTCAAGTTGCCGCCCCTTGAGCTGCGTGGGCGTCCCACCGCCGAAGAAGAGCGTATCGACCTCGCGAGGTTCGCTCAATCCGCTCAATTCGCACTCGATCGCAGTCAGATACGGCTCGACCAGATCATCCCGCCTAGCCACGAGCGTGAAGTTGCAATACCCGCAGCGATGCGCGCAAAACGGAACGTGAATGTAAGCCGACCGTGGCATGGCACGCCCGCCAAACGCGCGCATCTCCTGCTCTTTGCGGTTCGTACTTTGTACTTCGTACTTCATACTTGCTACAGCCATAGCTGTAGTCTTCCGCCGAGCATATCGGGGAGCGCCCGTTCGACCAGCCGGCGAATTCGGCTGTCGATGTAGCGGGTGCTGAAGTGCGAGGCGATGATCATTTCGTTTTCGAACCGCACGCGGCGCTCCACGATATCATCCAGGTGCATGTGACCGTATTTGTGGATTTTGTCCTTTCGATGCGAAGGGGCGACGAACGTCACCTCCGTGATCAAGACGCGGGCCTGATACATGGCCGGGCAGGCGTCCAAGCCCTCGGGCGAGCTGTCGCCGAGATAGGCCAAGAGCGGAATCCGCACTTCTTCCGTCACCTCGGTCCCACCCAGCCGCAGATCGCGAATCTGATCGCTCGCCAGGCCGTGAAACTCGGGCTTCAGCTTCCGCCGCCGGTCCCAAACGACGAACCCCAGCGAAGGAATCGTGTGCCGCGTCGCCGATACGGTCACCACATGCTCGCGCGACAACTCGATCTCGTCGCCCGGTCGCAGGGGCAGCAGCCGGCACGGCATCCGCCCTCGATCCAGCCGCGTGAACAGCTTGAGAATCTTCTCGACGTGCTCGATCGTCGATTCGGGTAAATAAATCGTCGGCGGCTCCATCTTCATCATCCGCCGCCGCGCGACGTAGACCGGCAGCGCCGCCACGTGATCCAGATGCGTATGCGAGACGAACCAGGTGCTCGTGCCCATGAACGACCAGGGCTGGGCGCCGAAGTCGAAGCCGATCTTCAGCTCCGGGATCCGCCAATAGGTCTGCACCGCCGCGCGCGAATACCCCTCGATCGTCAGGCCCTTGTGAACGATCGTGCGCACCGGCGAATTGTCGACCATCCCGCCGCTCATGAAGCGATCCCTGATCCTGAATTGGATCAGTCAGTGTATCTTTGCAGCGCGCGACGGGACAGTGGCGGGCGGCGAACCGCAGGTTGGCAGCCGACCGCTATTTCTTCTTCATGTCCCTGAACGGGGGCGGCTCGGCAAGGGTGAAGAGAACGACTTCCTCGCCGGTTGATGTGCTGATGTCGTGGTGCAGGCTCACCACCTTGACGCCGGTCGCGTCCTCGATCATGGCCTCCATCACCGGCCGCGCCGTTTCGATCAGATGGGTTCGCACTTGCTTGAGCAGGTCCCTCCCCTTCGCGGACGGGAGCGACTTGACCAGGTGCTGCTCGGCGGCGGTCAAAACGCCCTGCAATCGGACGACGAGCAGATCGCCCAACAGATGAGCATGGATGCTCTTGGGTCCCCGACCCATATAATCCTGTTCGAAGCGATTGATCCCCTCGCAGATGACGGCTTCAATTTCTCCTTGTGATTTCATCACGGTCTCGAACGCGCTCCGATTCATTTTTACGCGCCAAGGGAGACAAAGGCCCGCACACCTGCCAATCGAACAGGAGTGCGTTTCGCCGCGGCAACCATGACCATATCATAGCAAATGCATGTTAGCGGCGATAACCCAGTTGCGTTCCCGGTCCTGCGCTGTACAATAAAAGGGTCAGCGGAGTTGCGATGAGTTGGACTGCGGAGCCGCTGACGCAGCAGTGAAATATCTCGGATGACTACATAAAGAGCAACCCGGAACGCCGGGAGGCTCGTTAACGAGTAAGCCGACGTGGTCGAACACCTACGGGTTTTCGGCCACGTCGGTTTTTTTTGGCAATCGGCCGTGTTGGGCAGTCGTGGTCAACGGCGATCCAAGACCGCAATCGCGCCGGCGATGGAAATCGTGAATCAATAAAGTTCGATTCGGAACCGTTTCAAAGAAAGAGAATTGTGCCGTGTATCAAAGCAATAGCATCAAGAATTCCGATCCCAAGATCATTCAGTTCATCACGCAAAAGTTGACGTCCTGCGGAATTCGCGCTCCGTCGCGAGTCGTCGTCTCCTCGGTGAACGGCCAGGTGACGTTGACCGGGTCCGTTCAATTTGCGCACCAGCGACAAGCGGTCCTTCATGCGACGCGGGGTGTGGACGGCGTACGGCGCGTGATCGACTCGCTGAAGCTGATTGCAACTCCCGGCCGGCATTGAACAAAATTCGACCTGGCAATCGGCCGACTGCGATCGCAATATCCCAATGGAGAGATTCGCGATCCATTGAATTGCAGGGAGGGGACATGGGATTGTTCGAGCGGATTTCGCCGCAACGGGATTACGTTTGGGCAAGCCGAGCGGCTGCCGCGATTGCGAGCAGCCGACGGAAAACAAATGCCGCCACGCCAATCGACAAGGAAGATTTTGAGATGTCTCTGCCCGGCGCGTGGCAAGAGCAACCGGCCGAGAATGGTTGCGAGTTCGTGAATCGAGCCACCGGCGAGCTGTTGATCGTTTCCGTTCTTCGTAACCACGAGTTGGCCGGAGTCGCCGAGCTACGTCCTTCGATCGAGCGACTCGACGCCGACCGACGCAAAAAAATCGAGACCGTATCAGAAAGCCAGGCGATACTTAGCGACACGCACTTCCGAGGAACCGATCGCGACATCGACGCACGTTTTGATGGTCACGATCCCCAGAACGGCATCCGTTTTAGCGTCGCAATCCGGGGCTGCGCCAACAAGATCCTCACGTTGTCGCTGTACCGCGATTCTCTCGCGGAATTGGCCATGCCGTTCACGGTCTATGCCAGCTTGATCTTCAATCTACTCAAAGTGAAGAATGGATAATGGTCGCGAGCCGCATCGAAGACGAAGACGACCTGTTGCTCAATTGCAGGTTTATTCGAAGTGAATGTCGAGCAGCATACAGCGACTAACAAGTCCGCCGGGGATTTCCGCGCCATTGCTCAGGCGTCAAAGCCGTCATCGCGGCACACCGGCAACCATGCAACGCAATTGGAATTCCGCTTGTGTTACCAGCCCAAACGCTGTAGAATAAGGGCAGTCAGTGGGAGCCGACGTCGTTAAAGCGCGGAGCCGCTGTCTTACAATCGTCGGATGACTAAATAAAGAGCAACCCGGAATGCCGGGAGGCTCGTTAACGAGTAAGCCGACGTGGCCGAGCACCTTCGGGTTTTCGGCCACGTCGGCTTTTTTTGTGACTATCGGCGGCGTCAGGCCGCCGCGATCATCGGGAATGCCTGCGTTTGATCCTAATCCAAGCAAAGGGAGCGGAAGACCATGGGAAGTACAGAGCTAATCATCTTGATCGTCGTTTTGGTCCTGCTGTTCGGCGGGGGCGGCGGCTACTATTGGAGCCGCGGGCGTCGGTGAAGCGACACGTTGGATGCTTGTTATGAGGCGCGCGGCGGCGGGCTCCCGCATGGCTTAATCGCGGCCTGCGAACGTGGACGAGTTGAGAACGCGATATTCGGAAGACTAGATAAAGAGTAGCCCGGAATGCCGGGAGGCTCGTTAACGAGTAGGCCGACGTGGTTGGATACCCTAGGGTGTTCAGCGACGTCGGCTTTTTTGGTCCTTTCCCGCGGTGGGCGGTTAAGAGCCTATCCGAGAACCACCTGGGCAAAGGGGACAGTCCCCGTTTTGCTCCGCAGACTGCGCAAAAAGGGGACAGTCCCCGGCGGTTCTCGGATTGGCTCTGAAGGTCGAATGAGGCATGCTGATCCACGTTGGCCATGAAATTGCGTTCGTCTTTCCGGAGCCAACGGCGCTCGTCGTGATGCTCTATTTGCATCCCTCGCGCGGTCCGACGGTCAAGAAGCCCGAGCGTCTGGAGGTGGACCCGGCGGCGTCGATTTGGGAGTACATCGACTCCTATGGCAATCGCTGCGGCCGCGTTTTCGTGCCGGCAGGACGGGTCGTGTTTCGCAACGACGCGATCGTCGCGGATTGCGGCCTGCCCGATTTGCAGGTGTGGAATGCGCCGCAACTCAACGTGCAGGATTTGCCGCCCGAGGTCCTCCTGTTTCTGCTGGCCAGCCGTTATTGCGAGGTGGACAGCGAGCTGAAGGACATCGCCTGGACGCTTTTTGGCCGAATCACTCCCGGCTGGCCTCGCGTCAAGGCGATCTGCGATTTCGTTCACCAACATATTCGCTTCGACTATTCGCAAGCGCAAGCCAATCGAACGGCATTGGGCATTTACCGAGAGCGGGCAGGCGTCTGCCGCGACTACATGCACTTGGCCATCACCTTCTGCCGCTGCCTGAACATCCCGGCCCGCTACTGCACCGGTTATCTGGGCGACATCGGTGTGCCCGTAGCTCCTTACCCGATGGATTTCAGCGCGTGGTTCGAAGCGTACTTAGGCGGACAATGGTACGCCTTCGATGCCCGCAACAAGGTCCCGCGCATTGGCCGAGTGCTGATGGCCCGCGGCCGCGATGCGGCGGACGTGGCAATGACCACGACGTTCGGCGTCAATCAACTTCAATCCTTCCAAGTTTGGACGGATGAAGTGCAAGAAGATTCCCTGAGGCGGCCGTTGCGATCCGTTGTGGGAGGCTGGTGACCATGACCTATTGCCTGGGGATTATGACGCACGAGGGTCTGGTTTTAGCGTCCGACTCGCGGACCAACGCGGGCTCCGACGACGTGAGCGTTTACCCCAAGATGCACAGATTCGTTCAGCCTGGGGAATGCGCCTTCGTTCTCCTTTGCAGCGGCAGTCTATCGCTGTCGCAGTCGGTGGTTACGCTGCTTCGCCGAGACTTCGACAATGGAACGGGACTGGCCGCGGCCTCGACCATGTACGACGCCGCGCGGGTGGTCGGCAAACAGGTCCGTGCCGTCTCGGAACTCGACCGGCCCGCCCTGGAACGCGACGGTTACCGGTACAACATCCACTTTATTCTGGGTGGGCAGATCCGCGGCGAGCGCCATGGCTTATACCTTGTCTATCCCCAGGGCAACCCGCAAGCGGCGGCGGAAGAATCGCCCTATTTGCAGATCGGCGAATTCAAGTACGGCCGGCCGATTCTTGATCGCGGCATCCGCTATTCGAGCACATCGCTCGACGAGGCAGCCAAGTACGCTCTGATTTCGCTCGATTCGACCATGCGCTCGAACGTGACGGTCGGGCCGCCGATCGATCTGACCGTGTACTCCGCCAACGATTTCCAAATCAAGCGCTGCCGCCGGTTTGCCGCGGACGACCCCGATTTGAGGACGATCCGCGTGCAATGGGAGCAAGCGCTCCGCCGCGCGATGCTGGAAATGCCAGAGGTGCAGTTCGAATGTGCGAAGCCCGCCGTTCTGGAACAACGGGCGGCGACCTCGTGAAGCCGGGTAAGATCGAGTGAGGAAACCATGGAAAGCAAAGATCGTTCGGCCAAACAGCCGTGGATGTTGACTCTCGCGGCGATTGCCGTCGTCATCGCGGCCCTGTACCTGGCTAAGGACGTGCTCGTTCCATTGACGCTGGCCATGCTGTTGAGTTTCTTGCTGAGTCCCATCTGCGATTGGCTTGAGCGGCGCGGGCTGGCCCGCGTCCCGGCAGTGCTGGTTACGGCTCTCACATGCTTTTTGGTCTTGGGGCTCGTGATCTGGACGGCCGTCGTTCAATTGACCGACTTGGCGCCCAAACTGCCTGAATACCAAAGCAATATCGAGGTCAAGCTCCACTCGGTAAACGACCGCGTGAGCGCCGCCCTCAGCCGAGCAACGCATGCAGCCCAGGAGTTCGCGCAATACAAGCACGCCGACGGTCCGCAAGGAACCAGCGACCGACCATTCTCAGTTCGCCTGATTTCATCTCCGCCAAGTGCAATGGATGTCATCAGCGGAATGTTTGGAACGCTGATCGGAGTGCTCGGAGCGATTGGTGTCGTAGCCGTCCTTGTCGTGTTTTTCCTCATCCGGCGCGACGATTTGCGCGATCGATTCATTCGCTTGGTGGGCGGTGGCCAATTGACTCAGACCACGCGCGTGTTGGAAGACGCGGCCGCGCGAGTCAGCCGATACCTGTTGATGCAATTGATCGTCAACTCCAGTCTTGGCGCGCTGGTCGCTATTGGGCTTTACCTAATCGGCGTGCCTAATGCGGTCCTGTGGGGAATTGTCGCGACGGCGCTGCGGTTCATCCCATATATCGGTGTGTGGATCGCCGCGGCTGTGCCCATCGGCCTTTCGCTGGCGATCTCAGACAATTGGCTCGCGCCCATCCTGACCTTCGCGCTGTTTTTGGTTTTGGAACTACTGGTTAGTAACGTCCTGGAGCCCTGGCTCTATGGCAAGCACACGGGGGTCTCGCCGGTGGCGGTTCTCGTCGCCGCGGTTGCTTGGACGTGGTTGTGGGGAATCCCAGGACTGCTTCTCGCGACCCCGCTGACCGTATGCCTGTTGGTCATTGGAAAGCACGTTCCGCAATTATCTTTCTTGACCATCCTGCTGGGCGACGAACCGGTCTTCGAAACCAAGACTCGCGTTTATCAACGATTGCTCGCCGGCGATCAAGAAGAAGCCGTCGAGTTGTTGGAAGAGCGTTTGGAGCACGAGCCGTTGGCTCAAATCTACGACGCCGTGCTTATTCCCGCGCTCGCTCTGACTGAAACGCACTGGCTGCGCGGCGAGCTGAACGACGCTCGGCATGCCTTCATCTTTCAAAGCGTGAAGGAGATCATTGAAAGCCTCGGCGAAAGCCAGCGGACGGACCCGTCGCCGATCAAAATCGAACCTCCGGATGAGGCGGATGAAGGTTCGGCTTCTGTCGCCCCGATCAGTTCGTTTTCTGTCGCCCCGATCAGCTCATCGAAGCCTTGCATCCTGTGCATGCCGGCTCGCACCGAGGCAGACGAGATCGCCGGAATGATGCTCGCGCAACTATTGAGGGCCGATGAATGCACGGTGCAATCCGTTTCGATTACGGCAGAGGCCAGCGAAATCGTCGATTTTGTGGAAAAGCATGAAGCGGTCGTGATTTGCATTTCCGCCATGGCGCCGGCCGCCGTCATGCACGCTCGGCACCTTTTCAAGCGCCTTCATCGGGAGTTTCCGGCCGTCCGAATCCTGATCGGGCTATGGGAGGCAGCCGGCGACGTGGACAAGGCCCGAAACCGCATCGGTTCCGGCGCAGCGGCCGAAGTGGTTGCCACGCTGGCAGACGCTCAGGAGCAGGTCCGCCGGATAACCGAATCGCTCGGAGGGGAGCCTAAAGAGCCGGCGCCGCCTGACCACGTGGCGGAACCGGTCCTCCGGCGAGTGTGAACCCAGTCAAAGCACGTAACATTTCGGAAACCACGAAAACCATCAAGGGAGAAGTCCAATGACCACGGCCCGAAAAATCTTTCTATCGACATTCATATTGATCGGACTCACCACGATCATTTGGGCGCTCGCGCATCTCGGACACGGAAACGCTGAAGCGGGAGAGCCGAAACCTCTTCCGACACTGAAGGCGGAGGGGCTCGACGGCCCATTGACGCCTCAAAAAGTGATTCCGATTACCAAATGCGAAACCGTCACGTGGAGGCAGTGGGTAGGTGACGCCAATAGGGGGACCATTTTTGAAATCACGAAGCTTGGGGTCGACGGCAGTGCCTATCTGGTGTTCACGTCAGAGCATGGCGTGTTCGTTATCAAGGAATAGCGCCCAGCCGCCCAGGTTGTGAACCGATGAGTCAAGTCTCTTACCGAGGAGAATCGATCATGAGGATAATCAAATGTCTGTAAAACCTGTGGACGATCATGGTCAGAAAATGCCGGCGCCGGCCGGCCGGGCGATTGGTTTCGTCGATACGCAACTCCAATGCGATGCCGTAACTAAGGCGCTGAGCGCGGCCGGCTTCGCCGAGTCAAGCGTTTTCGTGCTGCACGGCGAAGATGGAATCCAACTGCTGGAACGCTCGGAAAATGATTTCTTCATGGGAGACGCGGAATCGGACGTCATCCAATTTGGAATCGCGGAGATTCGAAACGGGCATTTTGCTCTGGGCATCGAGGCCAACGATCGCGATGAGGCCATACGAGCAACCAACATCGCAACGCAGCATGGCGGGCACCACTTCGGTTACTTTGGCGCATGGGTCAATGAAGGGCTGACGAAATAATGGTCCAATGAAAAAGCTCATCGTGTTCGACCTGGACGGAACACTTGCCGAGAGCAAGTCGTCGCTTGATGCCGAGATGGCAGCACTCTTGGATAAACTGTTTGGTTTTATCAAGGTCGCTGTGATTTCCGGCGGCAGTTGGGCGCAGTTCCAAGAACAGGTGCTCTCTCGCCTTGTCGGTGACGAAAGCTTGAAGAATCTGTCGCTCCTTCCTACGTGTGGTACGCAATTTTACAAATACGACAAAGGCTGGGAAAGGATCTACGCCGAGGATTTTACCGCTGAACAGAAAGAGAAGATTGTCAGTTCGATGAAGAAGGCGATCGAGCTATCGGGCGTGAAGCCCGAGAAGGTTTGGGGAGAAGTGATTGAAGACCGGGGAAGTCAAATCACCTTTTCGGCATTGGGTCAGGAAGCTCCGCTAAACGAAAAAGTGAAATGGGACCCTGATTTCTCCAAACGAAAGAAGATGAAGGCCGTCCTCGACACGTTGATTCCCGAGTTTTCGGTCCGGCTGGGTGGTTCGACGTCGATTGATGTCACGAGGCCCGGCATCGACAAAGCCTACGGGATCAAAAAGCTGCGAGACATTCTTGGGATCGCAATTGAAGAAATGATCTTT